>VEPA01000069.1 GCA_012026675.1 Betaproteobacteria bacterium
CTCATAAAATCTCCCGGCCTTCATGTATCAGGACCGTGCAGTCAATCAAATTTTTGTGCGCGGAGGTTTCAAGGGAGGGGTGGGTGAAAATCTCTAGCACTCGGCTACCATAGCCCGGCTGGCTATCCCTGTTCGCAGCGCCGCGTAATTCGATAGGGGGGGGTATCAAGCCCAGCGACCCCCTTTGAGGTAGCTAGGCGGGTAGCTAGACGATAGACACCAACAAGCAACACCATGCGCCGCAAGGCTTTCCGCCGATTCTGAGGATTACGTTGTGCAACCTGTAAGACCGGCCGCACCACGCATCGTCACCTGTCCGAGCTGCGGCCGGAATGTCGAGTGGGTGGCGGAAAACCGCTACCGGCCGTTCTGCTCTGCGCGCTGCAAAGGCGTCGATCTCGGCGCGTGGGCCACGGACAAGTATCGCGTTGCGGCCACCGAAGAGCCGCACCCGGAAGATCAGTCGGAGTAAGTAGCTAAGCTTCCCAGGCGGCGCGGATCGCGGCGATGCCATGGGCGCCGGCGCGCTGGGCGGCATCGAGATCGGCCCGTGTCATTCCGCCCAGAGCGAAAGTCGGCAGTGGCGGAACGGCGAGCGCCGCCGCGAAATTCTCCCAGCCGATGCCGGCCACGCCCGGATGGCTGAACGTCGCCTGCACCGGACCGAACACGGCGAAGTCGCAACCGAGCCGGGCGGCCAGTGCGAGTTCCGCTGACGAATGGCAGGAGGCAGCGACCAGTAGAAAATCCGGCCGCGCCGTTTGCGTCGCCAGTTGCAAGGCCGGCAGGTGCAGCCCATCCGCACCAGCGGCGGCCGCCAGCGCAGCGTCGCCATTGACCAGCGCCCGCGCACCGTATTGATGGCAAAGGTCGACGGCGGCATGAACAACGGCCGCGCGGCGCGCGGCGTCGAGCTTCGGCTCGCGCAGTTGCACCAGCCTGAGGCCGGCCTCCAGCGCATGCGCCAGTGCCATCAGTTGCGCGTCGATGCCGATCTCGCCGGCATGGCTGATGGCGTAAAAATCCGGCAGGGCCAGCGCGGCCAGCACCGGCGCGGTGGCCGGCAACATGGGCGACACCGTCAGGCCGTCGGCGCGCTGCCAGGCCAGGGCGCTATGCACATGGTCGTGCAGTTCGCCACACCAGTCGCGGACGCGGAAGAAGTTGAGCCGGACATGGGCGTGCTCATAGACATGCTCGCGGCGCAGCCAGGGATCGGCGCGCGCTACCTCGATGCCCAGTTCCTCATGCAGTTCGCGCACCAGCGCCCCATGCGGCGTCTCGCCGGGCTCGACCTTGCCGCCGGGGAATTCCCAGTAGCCGGGGTAGAAGGTTCCTGGCCCACGCTGACCGAGCAGAAACTCGACCGCGCCATCGGCTGCCCGCCGCTCGATGACGGCGGCGGCAACCTCCGTGACTTTCATTTGCCGCCGGATTGCGGCCTGGCCGCTGCTTTCTTTACATGACGCCCGGCATGGTCGCGGGCGAACTGCCAGGCGACGCGGCCGCTACGTGAGCCGCGCATCAGGCTCCATTGCAGGGCCTCGCCGCGCGCCGCTTCGATCTGCTGCGGCGACATGCCGAATTCGCCCAGCCAGTGCGCGCAGATTTCCAGATAGTGATCCTGGCCGAACGGGTAGAAGGACAGCCAGAGACCGAAGCGCTCGGAGAGCGAGACCTTCTCCTCGGTCGTCTCGCCGGGATGGATGTCGCCGTCGGCGTCGTGTTTGGCTTCGAGGTTCTCCGACATCTTTTCCGGCATCAGGTGGCGTCGGTTGGAGGTCGCGTAGACCAGCAGGTTGTCGGGCATGCCGGTGATCGAGCCGTCGAGGATGCTTTTCATCGCCTTGTAGCCGGGCTCGCCCGACTCGAAGGAAAGGTCGTCGCAGAAGATGATGAAGCGTTCCTTGCGAGCGGCGATGAGGTCCACTATCTCCGGCAGGTGCACCAATGCGGCCTTGTCGACTTCGATCAGCCGCAGGCCTTTCGTCGCGAACCGGTTCAGCACCGCCTTGACCAGAGAGCTCTTGCCCGTGCCGCGCGCGCCGGTCTAGAGCACGTTGTTGGCGCTGCGCCCCTGCACGAACTGCTTGGTGTTCTGCGCGATGCGCTGCTTCTGGTCGTCGACGCCCTGCAGGTCCTCGAAGCGGATGCGGTGCGGCTGCTTCACCGCCTCGAGCCAACCGCGCCCGCCGCGGGTGCGCCAGCGGAAGGCCGTGGCCGACCAATCGGTGGCCGGCAGCGGCGACGGCAGGACGGCTTCGATGCGATCGAACAGCGCATCGAGGCGTTCGATCAGGGGAGCAAAAGCGCGGGCGGGATCGGACATCGGTTAAGCTTGCTGGCTATTGGAGGCATTCCACTTTAGCAGATTCATGTTTCGCTTCTTCCCCGCCTTGATCATCCTGCTGGCCCTGGCCGGCTGCTCGCAAAGCCCGGTCAAACCCGAGCCGCGCGCCGAGGCCTGTCCTGCTACCGCTGCCTGCCCGGTGTGCCCGGTGTGCCCAGTCGTGGAACCGCCAAAACCTCCCGAAAAACCCTTGCAGTCCGCCGAGTGGAGCGACCTGCCGGGCTGGGGCGAGGACGATCCGGCTCCGCCTTTCGCCGCCTTCGTCGCCGGTTGCCGCAGCCTGGAACGGCAGGCGCACTGGAAACCGGTCTGCAACTCGGCGCGGGAGCTGAAGGACAAATCCGCGGCGGCCCTGCGTGCCTGGTTCGAGGCACAATTCCAGCCTTGGGCACTGGTCAATCCGGACGGCTCGCGCAACGGATTGATCACCGGCTATTACGAGCCCATCCTCAAGGGCAGCCGCCAGAAAAGTCGCGGCTACGCCCAACCCGTGTTCGGCCCGCCGGATGACATGATCGTCGTGGACCTCGCCGAACTCTACCCGGAGCTCAAGCACCTGCGCCTGCGCGGACGCATCGAAGGTCGCAAGCTGATTCCCTACTATTCACGTGCCGAATGGACTCCGCAGGAGAGCAAGCGCTCACCAGAGGCCCTCCTGTGGATCGACGATCCCATCGATTTGTTCTTCATGCAGATCCAGGGTTCGGGTCAGGTGCAGCTCACCGACGGCAGCCGGGTGCGCCTGAATTACGCCGACCAGAACGGCCATCCCTATCGTTCGATCGGGCGCTGGCTGATCGCCCGCGGCGAACTCAAAGCCGAGCAGGCGTCGATGCAGGGCATCAAGGCCTGGGCCAAAGCCAACCCGGCGCGCCTGACCGAATTGCTCAATGCCAATCCCAGCCTGGTCTTCTTCCGCGAACTGCCGGTCGAAGGCAGCGGACCGCAAGGCGCGCTGGGCCTGCCCCTGACGCCGGAACGCTCGCTGGCCGTCGACGCGCGCCATGTGCCGCTGGGTGCACCGATCTGGCTCGCAACGACCAGGCCCAACAGCGAGCAACCGCTCAACCGCCTGATGCTGGGACAGGATACGGGCGGCGCCATTCGCGGCGTGGTGCGCGCCGATTTCTACTGGGGCAGCGGCACGGACGCCGGCAACCAGGCCGGAAAAATGCGCCAGCAGGGCCGCATGTGGGTGCTGCTGCCGCGCGGCTACCAGCCTCCGGGCCCGGCGAACAACGCACCAAAATAGACGCGCCCATTTTTCGGCCGTATCGCCAGCGCCGACTATCACCATATCGGTGCATGTTTTTCACTACTGGCACCATGCCAGTGCCACTTCCCGACAGCGGGGATTCCAGGCTACTGATTTATAAGTAATCCAAATCAGGAATGTTCATTGCTTTCGTGCTTCCCATTTGTGCCTAACGCCTTTGGGAGCCCCGTAATGGAGAATTTCAAGACATCCGCCGACGTACTGTTCATCCTGCTCGGCGCCATCATGATTCTGGCCATGCATGCCGGCTTCGCCTTTCTGGAACTGGGCACGGTGCGGCGCAAGAACCAGGTCAATGCGCTGGTCAAGATCCTCTGCGATTTCGCGGTATCGACCATCGCCTACTTCTTCATCGGCTACGGCATCGCGTACGGCGTGAACTTCCTCGCCGGCGCCGAAACCCTGGTGCAGAAGAGCGGCTACGACATGGTCAAGTTCTTCTTCCTGCTGACCTTCGCCGCGGCGATCCCGGCCATCGTTTCCGGCGGCATCGCCGAACGCGCGCGCTTCGGCCCGCAACTGGCGGCCACCTTCCTGCTGGTCGGCCTCGTCTACCCCTTCTTCGAGGGCATCGCCTGGAACCAGGCCTACGGCATCCAGGCCTGGCTCAAGGCCGGCGTCGGCGAGGAGGTCCACGACTTCGCCGGCTCGGTGGTGGTGCATGCGGGCGGCGGCTGGGTCGGCCTCGCCGCCGTGCTGATGCTCGGCGCGCGGCGCGGCCGCTACCACAAGGACGGCGGCATCGCCGGCGCGCATCCGCCCTCGTC
>VEPA01000264.1 GCA_012026675.1 Betaproteobacteria bacterium
CGGTTCCAGTAGCCCTTCATCACCTGCGGGCCGCGGATGCAAAGTTCTCCGGGTTCGCCCAGCGCCAAGTCCCGGCCTTCGTCGTCACGGATGGCGACTTCGGTCGAGGAAATCGGCAGGCCGATGCAGCCGTTGTACTCGGGTAGGTCGAGCGGATTCATGGTCGCCGCCGGCGAGGTTTCGGTCAGGCCGTAGGCTTCGACCAGCGTTACCCCGGTGATCTGCTTCCAGCGCTCGGCCACGGCGCGCTGTACCGCCATGCCGCCGCCCAGGGTCAGGCGCAGCTTGCTCAAATCGATCCTGGCGAAGTCCGGGTTGTTGATCATGGCGTTGAATAGCGTATTCACCCCGGTGATGGTTGTGAATGGATACTTGCCGATTTCCTTGATGAAGCCGGGGATGTCGCGCGGGTTGGTGATGAGCAGGTTGGTGGCGCCGATCTTGAAGAAGGTCAGGCAGTTCGCCGTCAGGGCGAAGATGTGATACAGGGGCAGCGCCGTGACGATGATCTCGTTGTCGGTGACGCCGTCCCTGATCCAGGCATGGGCCTGCTGCAGGTTGGCAATGATGTTGCGGTGGGTCAGCATCGCGCCCTTCGACACGCCGGTGGTGCCGCCGGTGTATTGCAGGAAGGCGATATCGTCGTGGCCGACCTCGACCGGCTTCAAGGGATGGCGACCACCCTCGATCAGCGTGTCGCGCAGCTCGACGGCATGCGGCAGGTTCCAGGGCGGCACCATCTTCTTGACGTGCTTGACGACGATATTGACGATCATGCGCTTGGGAAAGTCCAGCATGTCGCCCAGTTGCGTCACAAGCACGTGCTTGACCGGCGTGCGGGCAACGACCTTGTCCAGCACGCTGGCGAAGTTCTCGACGATCACGATCGCCTCGGCGCCGGAATCCTTGAGCTGATGCTCGAGTTCGCGTTCGGTGTAGAGCGGGTTGCAGTTCACCACCGTGTATCCGGCGCGCAGCGCGCCGTAGAGGCAGACTGGATATTGCAGCAGGTTGGGCATCATCAGCGCGATGCGGGCGCCTTTCTGCAGTTTCAACACCGACTGGCAATAGGCGCCGAAGGCGGCCGAGAGCTTGTCCAGCTCGGCATAGGTGATCGCCTTGTCCATGTTGATGTAGGCCTTGCGCGGCCCGTACTGCTTGACACTTTTCTCGAAGAGATCGCCGATCGAGCGGAACTCGTTCAGATCGACTTCGGCGGGCACGCCCGCCTGATAACTCTTGAGCCAGATCTTTTCCATGACTTACCTCCCGAAATTTTCTACATTGTAATCACAAAGCGTATTGCCATTTCGGCCCTGATCAGCCTGCAGGTCTCAGCACAGCCATTTTCGCAGTTGTTCATATGCCGTGGCGCTATCCAGCAGATCCATGTGATTCATGCCGTAGCCGACCCACTGCCGTGAAGCGGGGAATTGCAGGCTGCGGCTGACGTCTTTGTGCCGACCGAGTGCGCTGTGCAAAGGCACCAGGCCATCGCCGAGCAGACGCTTGTTCCGATCGCCGCCCGCTTTCGAAAGGGTAGCGCCGATGGCAAAGCACTGCACTCCTTGCGGCAGGGAAATTGTGCCCGTCGTCGCTTTGGCGTGGGCAAAGCGGTTGCCGTGATTCCAGTCCTCGTCGAGGATGCTGCCGTGACGCAGATCGGTAATTCCGGCACTGCGAATCTTCGCCAGGCGCGCCAGCGCGGCGGTGTAGGGGCTGAGCTCGAGAATGACATTGACCCAGTTGCCGCCGCGTTCCAGGGGTGCGCCATGGTGTGGCGTGCCGAGAAAGACTAGTTGGCGCAGATGTTTTGGCCAGGCATGCCCGGCGAGTTGGCCGTAGTGGCAGGCGCTGCGGGCCAGCAGACCGCCCATGCTGTGGCCGACGATCGCCAGTTTCTCTACCGGAACCGGCCAGGCATGCAGCAGACGTTCCAGGATGTCGGTCAATGCACGGCCATTTTGCGACACATGCCGGCCGCTGTTGTAGTGCAGATAGCGCGCCGTGTAGCCCCCGGCCCTGGCCAGTTCCTCGCCATGGTCGTGCATGTTGCGGCGCCACTGCAGATCGTTCATGCAAAGGCCATGCACCAGCAGCAGGATCTTGCCGCTCGGCGCGGGTATGCCGGCGGCCAGATCCTGCGCCGTCAGCAAGAGCGGCTGTCCGTTGCGGCGCAGTTGCATCGCTATGGCCAGGGGATTGCCGTTGGCGGCGAGGTGGTCGCCCAGTACGCCGTTGAGTACGGACACTACTGCTTCGCGCTTGGCGGACGACTCTGCCGGTTCCCGTTCGAGAAACGGGATCAGCTGGCCCAGCAGCGCATCGATGCCGCTGCCGACCAGTCGTGTCGTGCCTCGTATGCTGCGATAGACCAGCCCGGTAATGCCTTTGGTCGGCTCCTGTGTGTAGCTGCCCAGCGGTCCGGGAGTTCGCGCGATGTTGTGATGCATGGATTCGACGAGGCTCGTCAGCCCGAGCGTGGCGTCGATGGCAAGACGGCTGTAGCCGCGAAAGTCGGCGGGGCGGATATGGGTCTTGTTGGTCATCGCAGCCTTGTCGAGTCACTGGTGCGGCCCGGTGAAGAATTATGTCCTGCCATCGTTAGAATGCGGCGTGTTTCATCGAAGAATTATCCCATGGACCTTGTTGACCAACCGTTGCTGCTTGCGGTGACTGTGCCGGCGCTTGGCCTGGTGCACCGGCGGCCAAAAGTCGGCGCCGGCGACACGGCGGCGGCATGAAGCGGCTGTCCCTGTTGCTGCTCGGCGCGCTGACTTGCCTGCCGGCGCGCAGCGAAATTGTCGTTACCGACGTCAGTGGCGTCAGCATTAGGCTGGCTGCGCCGGCAAAGCGCATCGTCAGCCTGACGCCGCACATTACCGAACTGCTGTTTGCCGCCGGTGCGGGGGATCGGTTGGTCGGCACTGCGGAATACAGCGACTATCCGCCGGCGGCCAAGCTGCTGCCCAGGGTCGGCGGCCATTCGCTCGACCTGGAAGCCATCGTCGCCCTCAGGCCCGATCTGGTCTTGGGCTGGCAAAGCGGCAATGCCGCGGCAGCGGTCGCCCGCTTGCGTGCGCTGGGTCTGACCGTGCATCTGTCCGAGCCCCAGCGCATCGAGGATATTGCCGGCGAACTGGAGCGCATCGGCAAGCTGGCCGGCACTGTGGCAGCGGCCGACGCGGCGGCAAAGGCGTTTCGCCAGCGTTATGCGAAGCTGACCGCCCGCTACAGCCGGCAGCCGCCGGTAGATGTGTTCTACCAGATATGGAAGCAACCCCTGATGACCGTGAATGGCAAGCAGATCATCAGCGATGCCATACGCCTTTGCGGCGGGCGCAACGTGTTCGCGCAACTGCCGATCCTGGCGCCGACCGTCACGGTCGAGGCGGTGATTGCCGTCAATCCGGAAGTGATCGTCGCCAGCGGCATGGGCGAATCGCGGCCGGAATGGCTGGACGACTGGAGGCGTTGGACATCGCTGACGGCGGTGGCCAGGGACAACCTGTATTTCGTCCCTCCCGATCTGCTGCAGCGTCATACGCCGCGCATTCTCGACGGTGCCGAGAAGCTCTGCATGCACCTTGAAGCCGCGCGCGGCAAGCGCGGAAAGTAACGTGAAAAAGCTCGTTCGAAGAGACGCGTGATAGTCGAGCGTAGCGAGCAAACAGTTACCTCCCCGTGAGGGGAGGCTGGGAGGGGCGGACCCTTATTTCGCCTTTCGAGTGTTCCATCAACGGCGGGTGGCTCTCGCTGCCATGCGAGTCAGCAGGTTGTTTGTCCGAACATCCTATGGGAGATTGACCTTCATTACTTCGGCCAGGGACATATGCGGCCGATGAATGTAATAGCCCTGGGCCAGGTCGATGCCCTGGGCCACGACCTGATCGAGCACCGCACGGTCTTCGACATACTCGGCCACGGTGCGGATGCCGAGATCCTTGGAGAGTGCCACGATGCTGCGCACCAGGGCCCGGTCTTTTTCGCTGTCCCTCATGCCCATGATGAAATCGCCCTCGATCTTGAGGAAATCGATCGGGAAACGCTTGACGTAGTGAAACGATGAAAAGCCCGAGCCGAAATCATCGATCGCCAGTTTGAAACCTTCGCTGCGCAAGGTGACGATGAAGCGTTCAAGCAGCGCCATGTTCTTGATCGTCTCGCGCTCGGTAATCTCGAACACGAGGCGCGTCGGATCGATCCTGAATTGACTCGCGATGCGCCGCGTTTCCTGCACGAAATCGTTGAGCACCAGGGCGCGTGGCGACATGTTGATGAACAGGAAGCCGCCATAACCGGTTTCTTCGACCGCCTCCAGGGCCTTTTCAAGCTGGATGAAATCCAGCTTGTGCATCACGCCCATTTTCTCGGCGATCGAAACATACTCGTCGGCAATGATGTAGCTGCCATCTTCCATGCGAATGCGCGACAGAACTTCAATCGCTTCGACCTGCCCGGTGGCAACATTGATGATGGGCTGGTAGAACGGCACCACGCTGCGTTTTTCGACCGCATTGAGAATCAGCATGCTCTTCTCGCCGAGCGTCCGGAAGACGTCGATGACGTCCTGGGCGTCGGGAATGACCACGCGATTCTTGCCCTCGGCCTTGGCGCGATACATCATGTTGTCGGCAAACAGGAAGAGATCCTTCATCGCCACGGCATGGTCGGGATAGATGGCCATGCCGATCGACACCGAGCCGCTGAGTTGCGCCCCGTCCGGCACTGACATGCTTACCTTGCCTACGGATTCGATGATCCGCCAGGCCACGGCTTCTGCCGCGGCAAGATCGGTTTCCGGCAGGATCGCCGCAAACTCGTCGCCGCCGTAACGCGACAGGAGGTCATCGTCGCGAATCGCCGCCCTGATGCCACTCACCAGCAGTTGCAGGAAAGCATCGCCGGTGCCATGGCCGTAGGAATCGTTGATCGACTTGAAGTTGTCGGCATCGATGACCAGCAAGGCGAATTTGTTGCCGTGGCGGGAGGAGCGAATCACTTCGTTTTCGATCAACTCCCAGAACACGCGCTGGTTAAAAAGATTGGTCAGCGGATCGCGTGTTGCGTAATACTCCAGATCCTTGGTGTACTTGTCGATCGCCTTGACCGATCCCACGACGTTGAGCAGGGTGGCGAGAATGCTCTGCACCACCAGCAGTCGCATCGGGTCGGTCTCGAACTGCGGTTGCATGCCGATGCCGACAATGCCGCCGATCTTTGGCGCATCGACCAGCAGCGACTTGATCTGCACATCGATATCCGCTGCGCCTAGCTCGGGCAAGTCGCTGGCGACATCGGCGACATTGTGTTTGACCCTGATCGAACAGCCCGTCTCGAAAAACTGGGTTCGCTGCAAGACCTGCTGCAGGCTCGATTCGCAAACCCGCTTCGTGTTGTCGGACGGACTGTTGCGCCAGAAAATCTCGAGGTAGTAGGCTTCCTCGCCGATCTTGAAGACCGAGAACATGAGGTAAGCCGGTACCACGCTGTCGATATCGAGAATCAGATGGCTGACGTAGTCGCGCCAATCCTTGATGACTTCCGAGGTGAGGACGAACTTTTCGAGGAGGCGAATTTCGAATTCGAGCATGTCCTTGTCGACGGCGATAGTCCGGATGCGCTCTGTCAGTTGCCGGACTTCGCTCGCCACGGAATTGAATTCCGAAAAGCCCAGATCGATCTGCCGGGCCTCGAGTGCGCGCAGATCGGAGATCCGGTTGACCGCCCTGATGTCGGTGGCCAGCTTGTCTATGGAACCTTCCAGGCGGCGCCTGATGTACGAGACCATCAGGAAAGTCACGATCAGCACCACCGGGATGATGGGCGCGAACGCATAAGTGAAGCGGGTCTTGTGCGAGTCGATGGCTGCTGCGACGTCCTGCTGTACATCGATAACGCCAAGAACGTCGCCCGCCACTGCGTTGACGTGGCACTTGAGGCAGACATCCTGCGCCGTCTGGGGATAGATCACGCGGATCATGGTGCCCGCGTCGAGGCGCAGTCGTTTGCCGTCACTGAATGCGCGCCGGACCGCATCGTCCGGCGCCTTCTGTGCGATCTCGCCGAAAAGGGCGCTGACCTTCGATCCGCGATAGATGTCGATGTGCCGCAGACTGTGATCGACCGATTTCTTGATCGCGCCCAAAAAGCCTTCCAGCTGCCCCCGATTCCAGCCGGTGCTCATCAACTCGAACATGGCGTTGAAGGTCAGTTCGGCAAATTCAGTGGCATCTTCCACGGAATCGTCGCGCACCGAACGTTCGTAGATGGACGAAACCACGAACAGCGTGGCGGCAAAGATCGCGATGGAAAAGATCACCCCGGCGGTGAGAAGAAGCCCCCGGATGCTGCGCACGGGATTCATCGGCATTCGGGAAAGGCGATCAGGAACTGCATTGGTCAATTCTACTCATGGCGGTTTCAGCGTGTCGTCGGTTTGCGGCTTTTCGTCTGCTGCGCTTCGCGTCCGCGAAACGCCATGGCCATTTCGAATGCGGCACGGGTGAAAGTCAGCACTTCGGCAAATTCCTCGTCGCTCAGGCTGCGCGCTTCGTCGTCGCCACGGTAGATATTGGCGAACTCGCGCTCGCGTGCCGACTGGATCAGCAGCTTGCCGACACCGAGCCCTTCCAGGCTGCGCCACAGGTCCGGATTGGAACTGCGGGTGAATTTCATGACGAAGCCGACCGGATCGTTGCGGCCGAGTACTGCCGCCAGGCGCAGGATCAGCTCGAACGGAACCGCGATGCGCCCGTTTTCCCAGGCTTCTATCAGTGACGGGTCCTTGAGGTTAATGGCCGTGCCGCCTTCGGAGATGGTGAGGCCGGCGGCTTTGCGCACGCGGCGCAGTGCTGCGCCTGTCTTGGCCCAGACACCGGGTTCGGACAAGCCGGGCATGATGGCTTTGAGCACATCGGCCGCGGCTTCCATCGGTTTTCCCTGGCGCAGCGCTTTGGCGACCTCGGTTGCCGTGTGGAGGGTCCTGGCAGCACCCACCGTGGCGGCGCCCATGTCGAGCACCCTGCCGGCCATGGTACGCATCTGGTCCACCAGTCCTGGCTCACTTGGTTCGGACATGGCTGGCTGCGACACCCGCTTCACGGGTGTGCGCTTCCTTGGGGGTGTCTTGCGCCTGGGAGTTGCGGGACCGACCATGAGTTCTCCTGTTGCCGGGCAGCGTGTTCCGGATTATTTTCCCTGGATCCTTTGGCGCGATTCGTGGCGCTCCTGTGCCTCGATGGAATACACCGTGGTCGGACGCGCCAGCAGGCGACGCAGGCCGATCGGTTCGCCGGTGTCTTCGCAAAAGCCGTAGCGACCGTCGTCGATGCGCTTCAAGGCGGCTTCCACCCGTGGCAACATTTTGCGTTCGCGGTCACGGATGCGCAGTTCGAGCGAGATTTCTTCCTCGATGGTCGCGCGGTCATTGGGGTCGGCCTCCGCCTCGCCGTCGCGCAGGTGGTCGATGGTCATGGTCGCGTTGTCGAGCAGATCCTGGCGCTGCTTGTTCAGCAGATCACGGAAAAAGTGGAGCTGTGCCGCATTCATGTAGGAACTGGCGGGCATGGCCAGCAGGGCTTTTTCGCTGAGCGGTTTGGCTGTGTTGGGCATCGCTTGTTTCCCCGTGTGTCTGTTCATTGGCCGGTGGCCGATACTCGCTACTCTATCGAAAGACGAGGCGGACGTCAGGGGAATTTGTCGATCGCGGTGTCGGCATTGAAGACTACGGCCTTCCCCGACCGTCATTGGCAGGACAGGCATCGAAGCGGAAGCCTTTGTCGCGCAGTACGCCTGTGCCGGCGATCCGGCGCCAGCTGGCCTTGGGCACTCTTTCAGCGGGGCACGAACCAGCGGTGTCCGTCGGCCGAAAGTTCGCGCAGGGGATGACCGTAGAGTCGGGTCAGGTTCGGCGCGGTGATCACTTCGCCTGCCGGTCCCGCCAGCCATTCGCCGTTGCCGAACAGAAGCAGGGCCTGGCGACAGTAGCGGGCGGCGAAACCGGGGTCGTGCAACACGGCGACAACGGCGGCACTTTTGGCTGAGCGACGGACAAACATTTCCATCACCGCAACCTGATGCGACAGATCGAGATGGGTCAGGGGTTCGTCGAGCAGGAATAGCTGCGGGTCCTGGGTCAGCAACTGGGCCACCGCCAGGCGCTGGCGCTCGCCGCCCGACAGCGATTGCACGTCGCGCTCGGCGAAGCCATCGAGGTCGAGTTCATTCAGCGCGGCTTCAGCGATGCGACGGTCATCGGCCGATTCCCAGTCCCAGCGGCCCAGGTGGGGATGGCGACCGACAAGCACGGTCTCCAGGACGGTGGAGGCAAAGGGGTCGAACTGGTGCTGCGAAAGATAGCCGCGGACACGGGCCATTGCCCGCAAGCCCTCTCCTGGACGGACCGGCGGCAACGCCAGGCCGGCGATGCTCAAGCGACCGCATTGCTGTTCCCGAATTCCCGCCAGAGTGGCGAGCAGGGTCGATTTGCCGACGCCGTTACGCCCGAGAATCGCCCATGACTCTCCGGCGTCGACACGCCAGTTCAGGTTGCGGCAGACCTGATGGCCGCCGATTTCGACCCCAAGTTGCCCGGCTTCCAGCAAGGGTGTATTCATGGTTGGTTCATTGGTGCTCGTTCGGCTGGCGTCCGAGCAGGAACAGGAATACCGGTACGCCGAGCAGCGCGGTCAGCACGCCCACGGGCAATTGCTGAGGGGCGATCACGGTGCGCGCCAGCGTGTCGGCCAGCAACAGGAGGCTGCCGCCGAAAAGTGCGGAGGCCGGCAGCAGCAGGCGCTGGTCGTTGCCCCATCCCAGCCGGATCATCGCCAGCCGGACCAGATGCGGAACTACCAGGCCGATGAAGCCTATGCTTCCGGCGGTGGTTACGGCGGCGCCGGTGAGCAGCGATGCCAGCACATAGATGCCGAGCTTGACGTTGTTGACCGACACGCCAAGTGTCCGGGCGAGCGTGTCGCCACGCGACAGCAGATTCAGTTCGCGGGAAAAGGGCAGTGTGACGACCAGCCCCAGTGCCAGCACGGCCAGGGCCGGCCAGGGGCTGATGGAATGTCCCAGATCGCCCATGAGCCAGAACAACATGCCGCGCAAACCCTCTTCCGGCGCAATCGACATGATCAGCGCCACCACCGCGCCGCAGCCGGACGCGACGATGACCCCGGTAAGCAGCAGGCGGGTACGGGTCCAGCTGCTGTCCCCGTGGGCCAGACCGAATACCACCAGCATCGCGCCGAAGGCGCCGGCGAAGGCGAACAGGTTGATGAAGGTCAGCGCCAGACCGGCAAGCATAGCTGACAGGGCGCCGACCGCCGCTCCACCGGAAATGCCCAGCACGTAGGGATCGGCCAAGGGATTGCGCAACAGCACCTGCATCAGCGCGCCGGCCAGCGCCAGCAGACCGCCGCAGGCAAAGGCGGCCAGCGCGCGCGGCAAGCGCAGGCCGCGGATGACCTCGCCCGCGAGGCCGTCGCTACTGCCGACTACGGCACGCAGGACATCAGCGAGGGAAACCGCCATGCTGCCCGCCGCCAGCGCCAAAAACAGGCTCAGCACGGCGAGTCCGGCCAGGGCGGCAAGGACAAGCAGGGCTCGGCGGCGGGTGGGCATGGCGGTTAGCGGGAAAGAACGAGATAGGGCATTGGGTCAATTGTCGAGCGCAGCGAGCGAATCAGTAGCCTCCCCCGCGAGGGGGAGGATGGGAGGGGGCGGGCCTATCCGAACTAGCGCGCAAGCGCTAAAAATCGAAGCGTCCGGAAGCGAAGAAGCTGCGACCATCGGTCGGATAGTAGTAAGTATCGTTGTAGAAGGGAGAGTACCCGGCGGTAGACGAGTATTTCTTGTCGAGCGCGTTGATGAGTTTGGCCGTAATTTTCCAGGGTTTGAGGTTCCACGCGGCTTGCAGGTCAAGCGTCGTGTAGCCGGAAAGCATCCCCTGGGTATTGGTGAAATCGCCGCCGTAACGACGTTCGCCGACGTAGCGGGCTGCGGCGGAATAGCTGCCGCTGCGGTCGGCATTCCACGTCAGCTGGGCGCTGGCCAGGTTATGCGGGACGAGGGGGACGGCGTTTCCGGAGTAAGCGCCGTCGCGGAATTCCGCGTCCGTGTAGGCATAGGACAGCCGGGCCTGCAGGCTTTCGGCAATCTTCCAGTCGGCCTCCAGTTCGGCTCCGTTCCGTCGCGTCTTCGGGAAATTGGTATTGGCACCCAGGGCGTCGTCGTAACCGATTTCGTCATCCAGATCAAGTTGGTATACCGATGTGCGGATGCTTGCTGCCCCGAGCTTGATGCTGCCGCCGATTTCATTGGTCCTGCCGTGCTGGGGCTTGAGGTTTCCGGCGAACACCGGCGCAAAAAGAATCGTATCGAAGCCGAAGAGTTCATCGACGGTGGGGAAGCGGAAGCTGGTGCCGGTTTTTCCATAAACGCGCCAGTCGTCCGCGGCATAGCTCAGACCCAGATCGTAGGCAGTCCTGGTGCGGGTAGCGTCGCCTGCCACCGCCGGACTGAAAAACGGCGCATAGGCATCCTGCCGGGCTGTCTGCTTCATGCGCTGGCTGCGGCCGCCAATTGTGACGCTCAGGTGTTGCGTAAGTTTCGTGATGTTCTGCAGATAGAAGGCGGAGCTTTCCTGAGACGCGTGCTGATTGGCAAATCCCGTGTTGTCCGCATCGACCTCGCTGTCGTAGTAGTCGAAACCGACCACGGTTTCGCTGGCCAGGGCACCAAGATCGTGGCGCCAGCGCAGGCGCGGGGTGAAAGAGGTGGTGTCGCGGCTGCGGTCGCTGGCCGACACACCGAAGGCGGAAAAGTATTTCGCATCGAGTTCCTGATGCTCCTGCGCAACTTCGGCTTCGAGGGTGAGGCGATCGTTCAGCCGATACGAAATGCCCGGACGAATGCGGTAGCCGTTTCGGTCTTCCTTGTTGAGCGGGGCTCGCGTGCTGGTCGGATCATTGCGATAGGCGGTGCTGAAAACCGCACCAGGCTGGCCGGCGGATTCCTTGTAGCGGGCGAAGCCGGCGAAGACTTCGCCGCGATCCAGCAGCCAGCCGACGCGGCCGCTGATGCTTTGCTGGTCCTGCTGGCCGTTGTCCCGATACCCGTTGGCATCGGCATGATTGGCGAACAGATTGAAGTAGGCGTGTTCATTGCCGTTGGCCACTTGGACGTCGGCGCCCTTGTAGCCGTAGCTGCCCAGGGTGGCTGTTACGGCGGCCCTGGCACGCCCCGACTTGTCGGTGATGATGTTTATGACGCCGCCGGTCGCGCCGTCGCCGTAGAGCACGGCGCCCGATCCGCGAATGATCTCGATCCGCTCCACGCTTTCGAGGGGGATGGATGACCAGATGATGGCGCCCAGGTCGACCGGGTTTACGCGCAGGCCATCGACCAAAATCAGCGTATTGCTGGTGGCCGTGGTGCCGAATCCGCGGATGTCGACCGTCGCATCCCGGCCCATTGCGCCGCCCAACTGGCGGACGTCAACGCCGGCCCGGGTACTGAGCAGGTCAGGCAGGTTCGTGGCCGGCGTGTTGCGGATTTCCTGGCGCGTAATCACGCTGATGTTCGCGGCCACACCCGGGTCGATTTCCTTGAAGCGGGTGGCGGTGACGACGATGGCTGCCGGATCATCGGCGGCGAGGGAATTGCAGGGGAAAACGAGGCTTGCCGCACAGGCGGCGATGGCGAAACGGTTGAACATGACAAACTCCCAAGGTCCGGCGAGCGTCCCCGCAGCCGGTTGGTGGCAAATGAATGTTTGGGAGGTGGGGATGATGGACGGGGTGGACACGAACCCCCGGCACGTCGCACCCCGCAACGCATTCGCTGGTTTGTCCCTGGCCGGTCTCCGGGCTTGGAAGTCTTGGTTCATCGCCTTCCCGGGTTGAACCCAGTGGCATCTTGATGAACCCGCAATCCTTACCGTTGCGGGGGCAGCGCCGGAATCGACCGTTTAGGTCTCACCGGCTTCCCGTTTCACCCGGCACGGAAAAACCATGCGCGGGCACCACGAACGGGGCGGAGTATAGCAAAGGCCTTGACGGATTCGAGGAAACTCCGACTGCCAGCTGAATTTGGTCAACTTATGGATTCATCAGCCGGGCTTTTCATGCCGACGGGCTGCTATTGAGATGGGACTTGATGCGTGTCAAGGAGGCGGGGGTTTTCTCGGGGCAATCTAGCGACCATTGCCGAAAAATGGTTTTTTTGCTCGCGCAGTACGGGATTACTCAGGGATCACTCAAAAGGAGAGAAGGATGAAACGGAAGTTACTCGGAATGTTTGCTGTTTCTGCCATTGCCGGCGCCATGGGCAGTGTTTTCGCACAAGAGGCTGCACCGACGCTGACCGCTGCCGAGAAGGAAACGGCGAAGAAGATCTACTTCGAGCGCTGCGCTGGCTGCCACGGTGTGCTGCGCAAGGGCGCCACCGGCAAGAACCTCGAACCACACTGGACCAAGACCGACAAGGAAGGCGTCAAGACCGAGGGCGGCACGCGCAAACTCGGCCAAAATCGCCTGGAAAAGATCATTGGCTACGGCACCGACGGCGGCATGGTGAACTTCGACGACATCCTGACCAAGGAAGAAATCGCCCTGATGGCGAAGTACATCCAGAACACCCCGGATGTGCCGCCGGAGTACAGCTTCAAGGAAACCATGGATTCCTGGAAGGTCATCGTCCCGGTCACGGACAGGCAGACCAAGCAAATCAACAAGTACAACCTGAAGAACATGATCTCGGTCACCCTGCGCGACAACGGCGAAGTGGCCCTGATCGACGGCGACACCAAGGAAATCCGCAGCATCGTCAAGACCGGCTACGCAGTGCACATCTCGCGTCTGTCGAAGTCGGGTCGTTATGTGTATGTGATCGGCCGCGACGGCCGCCTGTCGCTGATCGACCTGTGGATGGAGAAGCCCGCCGTGGTTGCGGAACTGAAGATCGGCTTCGATGCGCGTTCGGTCGATACCTCCAAGTTCAAGGGCTACGACGACAAGTACGCCATTGCCGGCTCCTACTGGCCGCCCCAGTACGTGATCATGGACGGCGACACGCTGAAGCCGCTCAAGGTGGTTTCCACGCGCGGCATGACCGTGGATGGCGAGTATCACCCCGAGCCCCGCGTCGCCTCGATCGTGTCGTCCGAGATCAAGCCCGAGTGGGTGGTCAACATCAAGGAAACCGGCCAGATCCTGCTGGTGGACTATAGCGACATCAAGAACCTGAAGACCACTACAATTGCCTCAGCCAAGTTCCTGCATGCCGGCGGCTGGGACGCCTCCAAGCGCTACTTCCTGGTGGCCGCCAATGCTTCGAACAAGATCGCCGCAGTGGATACCAAACTCGGCAAGCTGGCTGCTTTGATCGACGTCGCCAAGATTCCGCATCCGGGTCGCGGCGCCAACTTCACGCATCCGAAGTACGGCCCGGGCTGGGCCACGGGCCACCTCGGCGCCGACGTCGTGACGCTGATCAGCACGCCGTCGGACGACAAGAAGAACGCCAAGTACAAGGAGTTCAACTGGAAGGTCGTGCAGGAAGTCAAGCACGTGCCGGGCAACCTGTTCGTCAAGACCCATCCGAAGTCGAAGAACCTGTGGGCCGATTCGCCGCAGAACCCCGACAAGGAACTCGCCGAGTCCGTCGCGGTGTGGGACATGGCCGACCTGTCGAAACCGAAGAAGATCATCAACGTTGCCAAGGATTCCGGCCTGCCGGTGACCAAGGCGACACGTCGTGCCGTGCATCCGGAGTACAGCGCCGATGGTTCCGAAGTCTGGATCTCGCTGTGGGGCGGCAAGACCGATCAGTCGGCGATCGTGGTGTATGACGACAAGACGCTCGCGCTGAAGAAGGTGATCACCGATCCGAAGATGATCACCCCGACCGGCAAGTTCAACGTCTACAACACGCAGCACGATATTTACTGATCGAAACTTGATCGACAGCAAGGATAAAGGGGCGTAAGCCCCTTTATCATGTAGGTGTTTTGAAATTACCGATGAAATAGGGGAAGGTGACATGGCAGAGAGTGAAAAGTCCGGGTTCCTGGCAACACTGATGCGGCCGAGCGCGAAGTATTCGTTGCTCGCCCTGCTGGTAGTCGGCTTCTTCTCCGGCATTTTCTTCTGGGGTGGTTTCAACACCGGGATGGAAGCCACCAACACCCTCGAGTTTTGCATCGGTTGTCACGAGATGCGCGACAACGTCTATGTGGAATACAAGAAGACAATTCACTACACCAATCGCACCGGTGTGCGTGCCGTCTGTTCCGACTGTCATGTGCCCAGGGACTGGACGCACAAGATGATCCGCAAGATCCAGGCGAGCAAGGAAGTCTGGGGCAAGATCACCGGCGTCATCGATACGCCCGAGAAGTTCGCCGAACACAGGCTGAAAATGGCCGAGAGCGAATGGGCGCGCATGAAGGCCAACGATTCACGTGAGTGCCGCAACTGCCACAGCTTCGATGCCATGGATGTCGAAAAGCAGAAGCTGCGCGGGTCGAAAATGCACAAGATCGGCATCGCCGAGAAGAAGACCTGCATCGATTGCCACAAGGGTATCGCGCACAGGAAACCCACGGGAATGAAGGACGACGAAGACGAATGAGTCATCGTTCCCGCCTGATAAAACGTTAAGTCTTATTCCTATTGTTCGAAAGGAGCATCAAATGAGCAAGTCCATCGTCTACACCGCCGTTGCCGGCGCCCTGCTCGTACTCGGTTCCCAGGCAGCCTTCGCCGCACCCGACTGGAGCAAAGTCGCCAAGCGTGACATCAACGTCTTCCATGCCGGCGTCACGCCGATTGAATGGATGACCAAGAAGTCGGATCACAGCGGATCCGCAGGCATGCGCAAGGGCGAGACCTGCATCGGCTGTCACGAGGAAAAGGGCACCTTGAACTTCAACTTCAAGCGCCTTGCCGACAAGGAACTGGAGCCGAAGGGCGCACCCAAGACCATGATGTTCCCGGTCAGCATGCAGGCGGCCTACGATGCGGCGAATCTCTACATCCGCCTCACGTTCAAGGCGCCGGCGGGCGGCGCCGACAAGGGTGACAAGGACAATGAACTCAAGGCGACCATGCTGTTCGCCGATGCCAAGGTGCCCCAGGCCGATCAGTACGGCTGCTGGCAAAGCTGCCACAACGATGCGCGTACCATGCCCGGCGCCGACGACAAGAAGCCCAAATACGTCCCGGCCGGCGCCTACGAACTGGTGCAGTGGGCGAGCAAGGGCAACAAGGTTTCCGATGGCAGCGTCACCACCGAACGCAAGATGACCGGTGGAACTTCCGGCGCCAAGGCCGAGGGTGGCAAGAGCGGTGACAGCTACACCATTACCTACACTCTCAAGAACCCCGGCGAGGGCAAGACCGTGCCGTTCGGCATCGCGGTCCATGCCGACAACGCCAGCGGCCGCTTCCACCACGTCTCGCTTGGCTACAAGCTCGGTATCGGTGCCGACGGCGACGTGAAGGCAAGCAAGCTGTAAATACTGGCCGAGTCCGGAGATGTCGATTGCCGGCCATGCCCTGAAACGAGTGCTGGTTTTTCTGGCACTCGTTTCCTCTGCTGCCCTTGCGCAGCAGACCGTTGAAGTCACGATCCAGGATTACAAGTTCCTTCCGGCGGAAGTCAGGATCAAGGTCGGCGATACCGTGAAATGGATCAACCGCGAGAAGCGCACCAGCCACTCGGTACTTTTCCCCGCCGAGAACGGCCTTGAGTCGGAACGTCTATTCCCCGATGAGTCCTGGCAGCGTACTTTCGCGCAGCCCGGTACCTACAGCTACCGCTGCGGCCCTCACGAGGAAATGAAGGGGCGGATACTTGTCGAATAGTTCGGCAGTCTTTGCCACGTTGGCCGGAATGCTGCTGGCCGCCACGGCATTGGCGGCGGAACCGTCCGCGGCGCGCCAGAAGGAATTGATTCATCTGGTGCGCCAGGATTGCGGGTCGTGTCACGGTATGACCCTGCAGGGCGGACTGGGGCCGGCGCTGTTGCCGGCCGCGCTGGCCGACAAGCCGGCCGAAAGCCTGGTAGCGACGATCATCGGCGGCCGTCCGGGTACGCCGATGCCGCCCTGGCACCGCTTTCTCGCGGAAGACGAAGCACAGTGGATCGTGGCCAAGCTGATGACCGGGTTTCCGCAATGAGGTCCTCGCTGCAAACGCTGCTGCTCGGGCTGCTTTCGCTGTTGCTTGCCGGCTGCGCCGGCTCACCCGTACGCGGCACCGGCGATCTTGGCCTGATCATCGAACGCGCCAGCGGCCATGTCACGCTGGTGAATACCAGCAGCCGCGCAGCCTATGCGCGTATCGGCGGCCTCGGCGACCTTTCGCACGCATCGGTGGTGTATTCGCGCGACGCCCGCTATGCCTATGTCTTTGGCCGTGACGGCGGACTGACCAAGATCGACCTGCTCGACGCGCTCATCGTCAAGCGCGTGATCCAGTCCGGCAATGCCATCGGCGGCTCGATTTCGCAGGACGGGCGCATCGTCGTGGCGCAGAACTACACGCCGGGTGGCATCAAGGCCTTCGACTCGGAAACGCTGGAACTGCTCTCCGAAGTGCCGGCCGAGTACGCGCCGGGCCGGTTCTCCAAGGTGGTGGGCCTCGCCGACGTACCGGGCAACAAGTTTGCCTACGCGCTGTTCGACGGCGGCGAAATCTGGGTCAGCGATTTCTCCGATCCGAAGCGGCCGGTGACAAAGCGTTATCCGGCCGGCCAGCAGCCCTATGACGGGCTGGTGACGCCCGACGGCCGTCATTACCTCGCTGGCCTCTTCGGCGAGGACGGCATCGCGCTGCTCGACCTCTGGCAGCCGGAAAAGGGCGCGCGCAAGATTCTTGAAAAGTACGGCCGCGGCGAGGAAAAGCTGCCGGTGTTCAAGCTGCCGCACCTGCGCGGCTGGTCCGTCGCCGCGGGCCGCGCCTGGCTGCCGGCCATCGGCCGTCACGAGGTGCTGGTGGCTGACGCGGCGAGCTGGAAGGAAACCGGCCGCGTCGCGGTCAAGGGCCAGCCGGTATTCGTCATGGCCAGTCCCGATGGACGCCAGATCTGGGTTAACTTCGCCTTTCCCGACAACGGCTGGGTGCAGGTGATCGACACCCTGAGCGGGCAAGTGGTGCAGACCCTGCAACCGGGCAAGGCGGTGCTGCACATGGAATTCACGCCGCGCGGCGAGGCCGTCTGGCTCTCGGCGCGCGATGACAATCGCGTCGTGATCTACGACACGCGGACCTTCGCCAGGCTGGGCGAGATTCCCGTCGATGCCCCCTCGGGCATCTTCTTCACCAGTCGTGCCGCACGCATAGGTTTATGACCATGGACTCGCCCTACACGCCCCTCGAATTCTCGCTGCTCAACGATTGGCAGCGCGACTTTCCGATTACCGGGCGGCCGTTCGCGGAACTTGCTGCGAAAGTCGGCGCTGACGAGACGGCGATCCTGGCCACGCTCAAGCGCTTGCAGGCGCGGGGCGCCATCAGTCGCGTCGGTGCCGTGCTGGCACCGCGCCGGATCGGCGCCTCGACGCTGGCCGCGCTTGCCGCGCCGCCCGCGGAGATCGAGCGCATCGCGGCGCTGGTCAGTGCGCGGCCCGAAGTGAATCACAATTACCAGCGTGAGCACAACTACAACCTCTGGTTCGTCGCCACCGCCGCCGACGCGGCGACACTGGCTGAAGCGCTGGCGGCGATCGAACGCGACACCGGCTGCGCGGTGATCTCGCTGCCACTGGAACAGGAATATCACATCGACCTCGGCTTCGACCTGAAGTCGGCGCACAAACATCAGACCGGGCTTCCAGGCATGCCGCTGCGCGCGACCGATGCCGCCGAGCGGCAACTGATCGCCGCGCTGCAGCCCGGTATTGAACTGGTTGTGCGGCCCTTTGAACGTCTCGGCGAACGCGCAGGCATGAGCGAGAACGAAGTCTTGGGACGGATCGCCGGCTGGCTGGAGGAGGGCCTGATCAAGCGCTTCGGCGTCGTAGTGCGCCACCACGAACTGGGCTACCGTGCCAATGCCATGGTGGTCTTCGATCTGCCCGATGCCGAGGTCGATCGCATCGGCCTGCAGCTTGCCGCCGAGCCCGGCGTCACCCTGTGCTATCGCCGTACGCGCAGCCTGCCGGAGTGGCCCTACAACCTCTATTGCATGGTGCATGGCCGTTCGCGCGAAGCCGCTCAGCCGGTGATCGAACGCCTGAGCCGGCTGGCGGGCACGCCCGGGCAGGCACTTTTTTCCACGCGTCGCTTCAAGCAGTGCGGCGCGTCCTACTTCCCCGCGACGGCGGCGCCCGGGGGCCAGACCAGAGGCCTCGTCAGTGCGTGAGGCGCTGGACGACATCGATCGCTGGCTGATCAACGCCCTGCAGGGTGATTTCCCGCTGGTGCGCGAACCCTATCGCCAGGTGGCCGAAGCCCTTGGCCTGGCAGAAGATGAATTGCTGCGTCGTCTCGATGCGATGCTTGAGCGTCGCGTGCTGACGCGCTTCGGCCCGATGTTCCAGATCGAACGGGCCGGCGGCGCCTTCGTCCTCGCCGCGATGCGCGTGCCGGAGGCCGACTTCGAGCGTGTCGCGGCGCAGGTGAATGCCTTTCCGGAGGTGGCGCACAACTACCGCCGCGAACATGCGCTCAACATGTGGTTCGTGCTGGCAACGGCGACGCCGCAAGGGATCGCCGAAGCCATCGCCGCGATCGAAGTGGCGACCGGACTGCCGGTATTCGCCTTCCCCAAGGAGCGCGAATACTTCGTGGAGATGAAGCTCCGTGCCTGACATCGGGCCTGAACTCGACGCCGTCGACCGACGCCTGATCGTCGCCACCCAGGGCGGCCTGCCGCGCGTGTCGCGGCCCTACGATGCAATCGGCGGCGAGCTCGGCATCGGCGGTGAGGAAGTCATCGCCCGCCTGCAGCGCATGCTCGATACCGGTGTCATTCGCCGCATCGGCGCCGTGCCGAATCATTACGCCATCGGCTACACCGCCAACGGCATGTCGGTGTGGGATGTCGATGATGCAAGGATCGACGAACTCGGCGCGCGGGTCGGTGCCCTGCCGTTTGTCACGCACTGCTACAGGCGCCCGCGCCGCCTGCCTGACTGGCCCTACAACCTGTTTGCGATGGTGCACAGCCAGAGCCGCGAAGAAGTCGCCGCGCGCGTCGCCGAGATTGCCGTCCTGCTGGGCGATGCCTCCCGCGGACATGACACTCTCTACAGCACGGCGATCCTGAAGAAGACCGGCCTGCGAATCTCCGGTTGATTGCAGCACGGGTTTCCGCGCCGGCCACGGACCATCCGGCCCTTGTTCGTGGCATGCTTGGCCTGCGGACCCGGCGCACTATGTGGCGCAAATCCTGAAGTAGCGCACAAGCCCGAACCCTGATCACGACTCATGACAAGACCACTGGAACCGACCCTGCAGGCATTGCCCAACCCGTTGCTGCGCTACTTCGCGGCGCCCCGGCCGGCATTTCTTTCCGTCACCTTCGTCGGTTGCCTGCTGGGCCTGGCGACGGCCGCATTTTCCGGCATCGCCATAGACCCGGCGCTGGCCACGGCGACGCTGTTCTTCGCCCTCGTGGCGCATGCCGGCGCCAATGTCATCAACGACTACTACGACGCCATCTCCGGCTGCGACGCGGCCAACAGCGAGCGGCAGTATCCATTTACCGGCGGCAGCCGCTGCATCCAGAACGGCGTGCTGTCCTTGCGCGCCACCGGCGTCTTCGGCTACGCGCTGCTGGCGGCCGTGGTGCCGGCCGGCCTGTGGCTGACGGCGGTCAGCGATCGCGGCCTGATCCTGATCGGGCTGGCCGGCCTCGCCGTCGGCTGGGCCTACTCGGCGCCGCCGCTCAAACTGCAAAGCCGCGGCCTCGGCGAATTCGCCAGCACCGCGGGCTGGCTTCTGGTGGTGGGCGGCAGCGATTTCGTCC
>VEPA01000229.1 GCA_012026675.1 Betaproteobacteria bacterium
GCCGGGCAGCGAGTTCGAGATGGGCGGCCTGAGCTGGCAGGCCTTGCCGGCGCCCGGCCACGACATGGAAGCGCTGGTGTACTACTGTGCCGAAAAGCGCATCCTGATTTCCGGCGACGCGCTGTGGCAGGACGGCTTCGGCATCATCTTCGGCGAAGCGATGGGCAGGAAGGACGCCCTGCCGGCAACGCGCAGCACCCTTGAAATGCTCGGACGGCTGGCGGTCGATATCGTGATCCCCGGCCATGGCGCGCCCTTCGACGACTTCGATGCCGCCATGGCGCGCGCCCTGCGCCGGCTCGAATCCTTCGAGGCCGATTCCTCGCGCGTCGGGCGCAATGCGGTGCGCGCCTGCTTCACCTTCAACCTGCTCGACCTGCAGCGCCTGCGCGAGGACGAACTGGCGGCTTACCTGAAGAGCGTGCCTTTCTTCGCCAGCGTCAACCAGCGCATCCTGAAGTTCTCCGACGAGGACTTCGCCTCGTGGCTGCTCGGCGAACTGTTGCGTTCGCGATCCATAGAACTGCGCGACGGCTGGATACTGCCGACCATGGCGCCATAGATTTGGCGATGGCAGATAGCGGGGATAGCGAAGCTGAAACCCTGGCCCGGCTCCTGCGCGCCCGGCGCAGCGTGCGCGACTTTGCGGCCAGGGAAGTGCCGGCGCAACTCATCGCCGCCATCCTCGACGACGCGCGCTGGGCGCCGAGCTGGTCGAATACGCAGCCCTACAGAATTGCCATCGCCTCCGGCGCGTTGAAGGACCGGCTCAAGGAGCAGCTAGTGGCGCGCTATGATGCCGCAACAAAGCTGCAGGGGGGCGGGTTGCCCGGCAAGCTCGCGGCGTTCCTGACGCGCAGAAAAGCCCTGCCCGACGGCGACTTCGCTACGCGTTTCGAATACCCGGAGGAATTGACGCCGCGCCGCCGGGCGACCGGCTTCGGGCTGTATTCCCTGCTCGGCATCGCCCGCAACGACATTGCCGCACGCAATAGACAGATGCGCCGCAACTTCGAATTCTTCGGCGCGCCCATGGCGCTTTTCATTTTCGTGCGGCAGGAACTGGGCGTCTACTCCGTCCTCGACGCCGGCATTTTCCTGCAGTCGCTGATGCTGTCGGCGCAGGCGCGCGGCCTGGCCACCTGCGCCGAGGGGGCACTTGCGACCTGGGCCGGGCCGGTGCGCGAAGCCTTCGCCGTGCCGCCCGCCTACAAGCTGTTGTGCGGCCTCGCGCTGGGCTGGCCGAGCGACCATGTCGTCAATACTTTCAATCCGGGCCGCGCCGACGTGGCCGAAATGCTGATTCCGGCAAGGCGCGGCTAGTAATCGCTCAAGTCGCTGGTGTGTCCCGGCCGGATACCTCGTCGGCGATCCGGGTTCGCCAGGCGGGCTACCTTGGGCCGGCGGCTCATTTGCTCTTCGACGGCTCGATGAATACGACCACGCCGAACGCCCCGACCGAAACAACCCGATCGTTCACCGTGGTGTACGACGCGACGCCCAGGGGATGGTAGGTGGAAACGAAAGCGGTCAAGGAACCGAGGCCAAGCACGGCGGCGATGGGGCTCCGCTCGGCCATTGCCTTCCTGATCTCCTCCCGGTGCTTCTCCGGAGACGGATTCAGCGCAAACGCCAGGGCAACGACAACCAGCGTAACGACAGCGGATACAACGACGTTCCTGGACATCAAGCA
This sequence comes from Betaproteobacteria bacterium, assembly GCA_012026675.1. Lineage (GTDB taxonomy): Bacteria > Pseudomonadota > Gammaproteobacteria > Burkholderiales > Rhodocyclaceae > Sulfuritalea. The sequence continues at coordinate 1,694 of VEPA01000229.1, forward strand.
CCTCCAGAGGGGTCCGAGGCATCACGAGGCGACAATACCCGATAACGGACCCGCTTCGGAGCGGACTACGCGGCACGGGCTTATTGCAGAAAGCCGGCGCTGGCGGGACGGCAATTCTTGCTGCCTGGGAGATCGCTGTCAGACTGATCAAGAAACGGTGCTTGTCGCGCCGACACGTCATACATAGGCAGCCTTGACTTCTACCGGAGTTTCTACGCCATCGACTTCTATGTAAAAGATTTCTTTGCGATCGGTTGTTCTTATTATTTTTACAATTTTGGCTTTGGGGGAATCACGATAATGATATTGATAAAAGTATTCGTCCTGACGCCAGGACGAACCCCCTTGAAACTTGAAAATCGTGTCGTAATTCCTGAAACCCTTGAATATCCCGGATAGCCTGCCGTCACAGATCTCTGTTTCTATCCCTTCGTCCTTTTTTTTTGAGCCATCTGCTATTCCTCCTCACAGCCCAGGAATCCCAAGCAAGTCATTTGCGCAAGCCGCCAAGTACCCAGATGGATTTAGTATAGACAGCGATTATTTCAATTTCAACATGGTCGGGAAGGCTCAAAGAAGCGGCGCGGTACGACAGGTCCGGCCGAAAGGCATCGATAAGGGCTTGCTTGGATTTGCGTGACACCGGTTGTAGCCGGAAAGTCGGCGCCGGCGAGACGGCGATTCTCGAAGGCAACGAAACAAATGTGTGGCGGGCTGGTCAACTCGCCGTGTGCCCGCGATGGGTGATGCCGGGTTTCGCCCCGGCATCACCCTTCGCAGCGCAAGGGCACTCGCCGCGCACCGGCCACAGGTAATCCGCTATCCTTTCACCCATGCAAGTCGTACTCATCAGCGGCCTTTCCGGTTCCGGAAAATCCATCGCCCTCAATGTGCTGGAGGATTCCGGCTATTACTGCGTGGACAACCTGCCTGCGCCGCTGCTGTCGGACCTGATCGGACACCTGCGGCTGGAGGAACATGCTCTGGTTGCGGTGGCAGTCGATATGCGCGGTGGTTCGAGCATCGCGGCGCTGCCGCCGCAGCTGCGCAAGCTGGAGTCGGAAGGCGTCACGCTGCGCTTCGTCTTCCTCGATGCGCGCAACGATGTGCTGATCCAGCGCTTCTCGGAGACGCGCCGGCGCCATCCGCTGGCCGGCGACGACGTGACGCTGGAAGAAGCCATCGTCCGCGAACGCGAGGCCCTGGAAATGCTGGCCTCGCTTGGCCACCACATCGATACCAGTTACCTGCGGCCCAATGCGCTGCGCGCCAGCATCAAGGAGTTTGCGGCGCTCGACGAGCGCAGCGGGCTGACCCTGCTGTTCGAGTCCTTCGGTTTCAAGAATGGCATTCCGCTCGATGCCGATCTGGTGTTCGACGTACGCTGCCTGCCCAATCCGCATTACGACCCGGCGCTGCGTCCGCTCACCGGGCGCGACGCCGACGTGATCCGCTTTCTCCAGGCGCAGCCCGAGGTGGCACGCATGGAAGCCGACCTGCGGCGCTTCATCGGCGACTGGCTGCCGGCCTACGTCCGCGACAACCGCTCCTACCTGACGGTGGGCATCGGCTGCACGGGTGGCCAGCACCGCTCGGTGTATCTGGCCGAACGGCTTGCCGCGCATTTTCGCGAGTCGGCGCGGGTGCTGGTGCGGCACCGCAGCCTGATCGAATGAAGGATCGCTTTCCGGACGGTCTGCGTGAGCTGCTGGAGCAGGCGACGGCGGCCGGTCACCCGCCCTGGCGTACGCTGCTGCTGCCCGGCGACTGGTTGCTGCTGCTGGCCGCTTCGGTCCTCGTCGCAGCCTCCTATCCTCTGCTGTGGCGCGGCGGCGTCGCGGACCGCGCCATCGTCAAGCGCGACGGCCAGCTGGTCACCGAACTGGCGCTCAACGTGGCGCGCAAGTACGAGGTCACCGGCGCCATCGGCACCACGGTGATCGAGGTGCAGCCCGGTCGCGCCCGCGTGCTGTCCGCTCCCGGTCCGCGCCAGTATTGCGTGCAGCAGGGCTGGCTGACGCGCGCCAATGCCGTCGCGATCTGCGCGCCGAACCATGTCACGCTGCAACTGGCGGGCCGCGGCGGCCGCAACAATGCCTATGACACCCTCAACTATTGAACTGCCGGTCACCGCCGACGACTACCGCATTGCGCGCTATGCAGCGGCGGCGATTGCGCTGACCGTCGCCGAGGCGGCGCTGCCCAGCCCGCTGCCCGGTATCAAGCCGGGGCTGGCCAACATCATCGTCCTGGTGGTGCTGGTGCGCTACGGCTGGCGCGACGCGGCATGGGTCAGCCTGTTGCGCGTGGTGGCCGGCAGCCTGGTGATCGGCCAGTTTCTTGCGCCGGGGTTTTTTCTGGCGCTGGCAGGCGCGCTGTGCAGCCTGGGCGTGCTGGCGCTGGCGCAACATCTGCCGTCGCGCCTTTTCGGCCCGGTGTCGATCAGCGTGCTGGCGGCCTTCGCCCATATCGGCGGGCAGCTCGCGCTGGCCCGCGCCTGGCTGGTGCCGCACGATGGCGTCTTCTACCTGTTGCCGCTTTTCGCCACCGCCGCGCTGTTCTTCGGTGCCATCAATGGCCTGGTTGCGGCGCGTTTATTGGCGATACCGGTGGCCACCACTGCTGCCGCGCCGCCCACGACGGAGGCCGGCTCGTGATCATTCCCGTGTTTCCACTGCAGACGGTGATGTTTCCCGGCGGGCGGCTGCCGCTGCGAATCTTCGAGCAGCGCTACATGGACATGGCGAAGGCCTGCCTGAAGGAATCGACGTCCTTCGGAATCTGCCTGATTGCCGAGGGTGAAGAGGTGGCGCGTGCCGGTGCGACGCCCGCCATGCCGCATCGGGTGGGCACGCTGGCGCACATCGCCGACTGGGACATGCAGCAGCTGGGCGTGCTGGAGATCATCGCCCAGGGTGGCGACCGCTTTCGTTTGCTGCACCACTGGACAGAGGATTCCGGCCTGCTGCGCGGCGAGGTCGAATTGATTGTCACCCCGCCGGTCCTGCCGGTACCCGGCGCCTACGCGCGGCTGGTACCGCTGTTGCGCGCCATCGTCGATGAGATGGTGGCCGGTGAGTCACATGCGCCCGCCATGCCGCACCGCTTCTACGACGCCGGCTGGCTGGGCATGCGCTATGCCGAAGTGCTGCCCATCCCCGTCGCCGCGAAGCAGAAGCTGCTGGAAATCGAGGACAGCGTCGACCGGCTGGAAATCATTTACCGCTTTCTCGAAAGCAAGGGCCTGCTGCCGGAAGCTTGAATTCCATCGAGGATGCGCCTGACCGGCGCCGGCAGGGCCGCGCTTTCGATCTTTGCCAGATCCAGCCATTGCAGGCCTGGTTCCATTGCTGCGGAGCCAGGCTTTACCTGCAGCAGCAGTGGCGCAATGCGCAGACGAAAGTGGCTGAAGGCGTGCTCGATAGTCGGCGCCGGCGAGACGGCGATGACGCGACAGGCGAAGCGTTGCGCTGCCCATTGCTGCGCATCGGCGCCGTCTGGCAGTTCCGGCAGCGACAGCAGCCCGCCCCAGATGCCGGCCGGCGGCCGGGTTTCGAGCAGTACGCGATCGCCATCCTGCAGCACCAGCAGCGTGGCCTCGCGTTGCGGAATCGTGCGCCGCGGCTTCGGTGTCGGCAATTCGGCGGTGCGCCCGGCGGCGTGGGCGATGCAGATATCGTCGAGCGGACAGGCATCGCATCGCGGCCTGGTCCGGGTGCAGACAGTCGCGCCGAGATCCATCTGCGCCTGGTTGTAGATGCTGCCGGCGCGCGCGGGCATCAATTCCGCGGCCAGCGTCCAGAGGCGTTTCTCGACTGCGCTGCTGCCGGGAAAGCCTTCGATGGCGAAGGCGCGGCACAGCACGCGCTTGACGTTGCCATCCATGATCGGCGCACCGGCGCCGAAGCATATGGTGGCGATCGAGTTGGCCGTCGAGCGGCCGATGCCCGGCAACTGCGCAATGCGTGCCGGATCACGGGGGAAATGCCCACCATGCTGATATGCCACGATCTTTGCGCAGGCATGCAGGTTGCGCGCGCGGGCGTAGTAGCCGAGCCCGCTCCACAGCGCCATGACCTCAGCGACCGGCGCGGCGGCGAGGTCGGCCAGTTGCGGGAAACGCTCGAGGAAACGCAGGTAATACGGGATCACCGTCGCTACCTGGGTCTGCTGCAGCATGATCTCCGACAGCCAGACGAGATAGGGGTCGGCGGTGTTCTGCCAGGGCAGGTCGTGGCGGCCGTGGTGCTTGTGCCAGCGGATGAGGCGCGCGGCGAAGGTGCGCGCCGCAGGCGACAATTCAGCCATCCCCCCAGCCCCCTTCCCGGGGAAGGGGGTGACCTTGGTTCGCCGCTGGCGCGGCTCCGTGTTCTTGGCGGCATCCCCTTGGGGCGGCCCTGCGAGGATGCTCACCCCTTGACGGGCTTCACCCGGCTCGCGGCCAGTTTTGCACGTCGCCGTGCTTCGTCCGTCGTATCGGCGTTCGCCACGGCCACGCCCATGCGGCGCTTCCTGAAGCTCTCCGGTTTGCCGAACAGGCGCAGGTCGGATTCCGGCACCTGCAGTGCCTCGGCAACGCCTTCGAAGGCGATGCCCTTTTCTTCAAGGCCGCCGTAAATCACCGCCGAGGCGCCGGGGCGGCGCAGGCGGGTGTCGACCGGGAGGCCAAGAATGGCGCGCGCATGCAGTTCGAATTCCGAGAGCCTTTGTGTGGCCAGCGTCACCAGGCCCGTGTCGTGCGGCCGCGGGCTGACTTCGGAGAACCAGACCTGGTCGCCCTTGACGAACAATTCGACGCCGAAGATGCCGCGCCCGCCGAGGTTGCCGGTGACGGCACCCGCGATGTCGCGCGACTTTTGCAGCGCGGCCGGCGTCATGGCCATCGGTTGCCAGGACTCGACGTAATCGCCATTCACTTGCACGTGGCCGATGGGTTCGCAGAAGAAGGTCTCCACCGCACCGGAGGCGCCGACGGCACGCACCGTCAGCAGCGTGATCTCGTAGTCGAAATCGATGAAGCCTTCGACGATGATGCGCCCGGCGCCGACACGTCCTGCGGCCTGCGAGTACTCCCACGCGGCCTTCACATCGGCCTGGCTTTTCAGCAGCGACTGGCCCTTGCCCGAGGACGACATCACTGGTTTCACGACGCAGGGAAAACCTATGCCGTTGTCGATGGCGGCCTGCATTTCGGCCAGGGTGTCGGCGAACTTGTAGGGCGAGGTGGCGAGCCCGAGTTCCTCGGCGGCCATGCGCCGGATGCCTTCGCGGTTCATGGTGAGCTGCGCAGCGCGTGCGGTCGGGATGAATTCGGGAAAATGCCCGGCGACGCCGTCACGCTCCATTTCGACCAAGGTGGCGGTGGCGATGGCTTCGATCTCGGGTACCACGAGGTCGGGTTTTTCCTTTTCGATCAGAGCGCGCAGGGCGGCGCCGTCGGTCATCGTCACGACGTGGCTGCGATGCGCCACCTGCATGCCGGGCGCATCGGCATAGCGGTCGACGCCTATCACCTCGCAACCCAGTCGTTGCAGTGCGATAATGACTTCCTTGCCCAGTTCGCCGCAGCCCAGCAGCATGACGCGCGTGGCGGAAGGAGAAAGCGGAGTGCCGATACGATTCATGATGCCCATCAGGTGCTCCCAATAAGTAAGTCCCCCGGATTTTAGAGCCTCTTGACGACAAGCCGATGAAGCAGCCGTACCAGAACAGTCCCGACCGACGCACCTTTCGCAATGCGCTGGGCGAGTTCGCCACCGGCGTTGCGGTGGTCACCGCACGCACGGCCGGCGGTCAGCCCGTCGGCGTCACCATCAATTCCTTTGCCTCGGTGTCGCTCGAGCCGCCGCTGGTGCTGTGGAGCCTCGGCCTGCAGTCACCGTCCCTGGCGGTGTTCGAGGCCTGCAGCCATTACGTCGTGAATATTCTCGCCGCCGACCAGACCGAGTTGTCGCAACGCTTTTCGC
>VEPA01000044.1 GCA_012026675.1 Betaproteobacteria bacterium
CCCTGATGGTGGCCAGCGTCCTGCTGGTTCTGATCGTCGAATTGATCAATTCCGCCATCGAGGCAGCGATTGACCGCATCTCCCTTGAACGCCACAGCCTGTCCAAGCGCGCCAAGGACATCGGCAGCGCCGCCGTGCTGGTCAGCCTGATCAACGTGGTGGCGGTGTGGGGACTGGTGCTGGCGGGATGAAAGCAGCCCCCTGCCGGATGATTCCCTGACAGGCAGCCTCATGCGATTCCGACTGCCTGCGCAGGGGCTGACCGGCAATACCCTGATAGTAATGGTCGCGGTCTTCCTGACCGTATCCGGCAACCTGACATTTTTCGGCAAGGTGCTGGCAACGTATCAGTTCACGGCCGGCAACGCCCCCGAGCTGATTTCCCTCGCCGTCATGGTCACGGCGATAAGCGTCCTGCTGCTGGCGCTGACCTGCTTCGGGCGCACGACCCGGCCGGTGCTGATCGTCATCCTGCTGCTGTCGTCGCTTGCCGCCTGCTTCATGGACAGCTACGGCATCATCATCAACACCGAGATGCTGGAGAACGTGGCGCAGACCAACGTCGCCGAAGCGCTGGACCTGCTCAACTTCAGGCTGCTTGCCTATTTCGTCCTGCTCGGCGTCATCCCGGCCGTCGCCGTCGCCAGGGTGCCCCTGCACTGGCGCGGCATGCGGGTCGAGGCGCTGGCGCGCGGCAAGCTACTGGCGCTGATCGTGGTACTGATGGTCGGGACGGTGCTCGCATTCGGCGGCTTTTATGCATCTTTCATCCGGCAACACAAGTCGCTGCGGTTCTTCACCAATCCGGCGACCTATATTTACTCGACCGCCAGATTCGCCGGCGGTGCCTTCGCCGCGAAGGGCGGACAGCCGGTGGCAGTGATCGGCCATGACGCGCACATCCTGCCCCACGATGCGACTCACCGCGAGCTATTCATCCTGGTGATCGGCGAGACTGCAAGGGCGGATCGTTTTTCGCTCAACGGCTACGAACGCGACACCAATCCGCAACTGCGCCGGGCCGGTGTCGTCAATTTCCCGAATTTCTGGGCCTGCGGTACCTCGACGGCAGTTTCGGTGCCGTGCATGTTTTCCCTGATCGGCATCGACAAATTCGACACGAAAGCCGCCGCCGCCCAGGAAAACGTGCTCGACGTGCTGCAGCGTGCCGGGGTCAATGTGCTCTGGCTGGACAACAATTCCGACTCGAAGGACGTGGCGCTGCGCGTGCCGTACAAGAGTTATAAAACGCCGGATGTCAATCCCGTATGCGACCCGGAATGCCGCGACGTCGGCATGCTGCCGGCGGTCCAGGAATACATCGAAGCGCATCCCACAGGCGACATCCTGATTGTTCTGCACCAGATGGGCAACCACGGACCGGCCTATTTCAAGCGCTATCCGCCGGAATTCGAGAAATTCAGGCCCGCCTGCCAGAACGCCGATCTCAGCCAGTGCAGCCGCGAGGAGATCGGCAACGCCTACGACAATGCCATCCTTTACACGGATTTCTTCCTCGGCAAGGTGATCGAACTGCTGCAACGGAATGAAGGCCAATTCGAGACGGCGATGCTCTACATGAGCGATCACGGCGAATCGCTGGGGGAAAAGGGTGTCTATCTGCACGGCCTGCCGCGCGCCATCGCGCCCGAGGCGCAACTGCATGTGCCTGCCGTCATGTGGTTCGGCGGCGGCTATGACCAGGTGGATGTGGCCGCCCTGCGGAAGAAGAGCGACACCCGGTTCACCCATGACAACCTGGCGCACACGATTCTCGGCTTCCTCGAAGTCAGGACATCGGTCTATCGTCCTACAATGGACATCCTCGATGGATGCCGCAAGCCAGGGCGCTGATTTCCGGCGCCATTCAATTGGAATGGGAAGAACATCTTGAATCCACAGACTAAGCCTGCCGAGACGACGCAATCCGACACCCCGCCCCTGCGCCTCGACCTGGTCGCCGGCCTCACGGCGGCCGCGGTGGTCCTGCCCAAGGCGATGGCCTACGCCACGGTCGCCGGCCTGCCGGTCGCCGTCGGACTGTACACCGCCCTGATTCCGATGGCGATCTACGCCCTGCTCGGCTCGTCGCGCGTGCTCAGCGTCAGTTCCACCACCACGCTGGCGATCCTGGCCGGCACCCAGCTCGGCCTGGCGGTGCCCGACGGCGACCCGGCGCAGCTGATCACCGCCGCCGCGACACTGACCGCGCTGGTCGGCGTCATGCTGTTGCTGGCCTCCGTGCTGCGCCTGGGCTTCGTCGCCAACTTCATTTCCACCCCGGTGCTGACCGGCTTCAAGGCCGGTATCGGCCTCGTGATCGTGCTCGACCAGGTGCCGAAACTCCTCGGCCTGCACATCACCAAGCATGGCTTCTTCCGCGATGTGCTGAGCCTCGTCCAGCACCTGCCCGACACCTCCCTGCTCACGCTGGCCGTGGCCGCCGCAACGCTGATCGTGCTGCTCGGCATGGAAAAGCTGTGGCCGCATTCTCCGGCGCCCCTGGTCGCGGTGGGCGGCGGCATCGCCGCCGCCTGGTTCTTCGGCCTCCATGCCGCCGGCGTTTCCACCGTCGGCCTGATTCCCCAGGGCCTGCCCTCCTTGACCCTGCCCGACCCGGCGCTGGTCGAGCAACTGCTGCCGGGGGCGCTGGGCATCGCCCTGATGAGTTTCACCGAGACCATCGCCGCCGGGCGGGCATTCGTGGCCGGCGGCGATCCCCCGCTCAATGCCAACCGCGAGCTGATCGCCACGGGTGTGGCCAACCTGGGTGGCGCGCTGCTCGGCGCCATGCCCGCCGGCGGCGGCACCTCGCAGACGGCCGTCGTGCGCGCCGCGGGCGCACGCACGCAGAAGGCTTCGCTGGTCACCGCCGCGGCGGCTGCCGCGACCATGCTGCTGCTGGCGCCATTGCTCGGTTTGCTGCCGAACGCCACGCTCGCGGCGGTGGTCATCGTCTATTCCGTGGGCCTGATCCAGCCGATGGAGTTCGCCGCGATCCGCAAGGTGCGCACCATGGAATTCCGCTGGGCAATGATCGCCTGTCTCGGCGTGCTGATCTTCGGTACCCTGCAGGGCATCGTCGTCGCCATCATCGCCTCGCTGATCGGACTCGCCAGCCAGACCGCGAATCCCCCCGTCTACGTCATCGGCCGCAAGCGCGGCAGCGACGACGTACTGCGCCCGGTTTCGCCCGAACATCCCGACGATGAGACCTTCCCTGGCCTGTTGATCCTGCGGCCGGAAGGACGCCTGTTCTTCGTCAATGCGCAGATCGTGGCTGACCGGATCAAGGCGCTGATTGCGGAGCACCAGCCCCGCGTGCTCGTGCTGGACCTGAGCCGCGTGCCGGACATCGAATATTCGGCATTGCAAATGATTGTCGACGGCGAGCGACGATCCTCAGGAGAGGGCGGCAAGCTGTGGCTGACCGGTCTGAATCCCGGCGTACTGGAAATCGTGCGGCATTCGGGACTGGCGGAGCGGCTTGGCCGCGAGCGCATGCTTCACAACGTCCATGCGGCGATCGAGCAGTTCCAGGCAATGCAGACGGCGCCAGGCGGCACGGCCCCGCTCGCCACAGCCTGACCGGCGACGACGCGTCATGGATTCACGCAATTTGCGACGACGGTTCATGGTTGGCATGCGCGACGGCCTGGGCGTGGTCTGGCCGATCCTTTCCTTCCTGCTTACCCTGATGGTCCTGTTGGGGATTGCGATCAGCCTCCTCGAGGCTTGGCCTCTGGTCGATGGAATCTACTTCGCGTTCGTTTCCGGGCTCACCATCGGCTATGGCGATCTGGTGCCCAAAACCCACCTCTCTCGCGCACTGGCGATCTGCATCGGCTTCATCGGCATACTCCTGACCGGTCTCGTTGCCGCGGTCGGCGTTAATGCGCTGACTGCCGCGCTCGAGAAAACGCACAAGACCTGACCGGGGGGCGCGCCGGCTACCCGGACCAAGGCCTGCATCCCGTCCGTGCGCAGCAATGGCCGGCAGGGACAGCGGGTGGACTTCTCTATAATGAGGCCTATCCTGCCGTGCCGCCGTCCCGCCGGCGCCGACTTTTCCTCATTCCCCAACGACCGCACATGACATACCCTGATC
>VEPA01000015.1 GCA_012026675.1 Betaproteobacteria bacterium
CCCGAGTACAACGGCTGCATCGGCCTGCCGATTTCCTCGAACGAAGTCGCCATCCGTGACGACGAAGGCCGGGACTTGGCGCTGGGCGAACCCGGAGAACTATGCATCCGCGGCCCGCAGGTGATGAAGGGCTTCTGGAACCGACCCGAGGAAACCGCCAAGGTCATCATGGCCGACGGCTTCCTGCGCACCGGGGATGTGGCCGTGATGGACAGCAATGGCTTCGTCAAGATCGTCGACCGCAAGAAGGACATGATTCTGGTCTCCGGCTTCAACGTCTATCCGAACGAAATCGAAGAGGTGCTCGCCATGCATCCGGGCGTGCTGGAATCGGCAGCGGTGGGCGTGCCCGACGAAAAGACCGGGGAAGCCATCAAGATCTTCGTGGTCAGGAAGGATCCGAACCTGACCGAAGCCGCTATCCTCGAACATTGCCGCGCCAACCTCACCGGCTACAAGATACCGCGCCAGATTGCCTTCCGCAGCGAACTGCCGAAGACCAACGTCGGCAAGATCCTGCGCCGCGAACTGCGCGACGCCAAGGCCTGATGCCGGCCGGCGCCTGCCATGAGTGAGATCACAGTCTGCCGTCCGCACTACACGACACTGAAGAAAGCCCGCAAGGGCGCCGAGCACATCGCCGAGGAACTGGGAGAAGAGTTCGGTCTCGACCATGAGTGGGAAGGCAACACCCTGCGCTTTCAGCGCATGGGCGTGGCGGGTTACATCGAAGTTGGCAAGAAGGATGTCGAGGTCTACGTCAAGCTCGGCTTCCTGCTCACTGCCCTGGGACCGCGCATCGAGCACGAAATCCACCGTTTCTGCGACGAGAACTTCGGCCCGGTCAAATAGTCGGCCGGAGGGGCGCAGGGGTGAAACAACTGGTGCTGGCGGGTGGCGGCCATGCCCATGTGCATGTACTGGCGGCGCTCGCCGCTGCCCCCTTCGCCGATACGCAAGTGACGCTGGTGTCGCCGTATCCGTGCCAGATCTATTCCGGCATGCTGCCAGGCTGGATCGCCGGTCATTACGCGATTGAGGACTGCAGCCTGGCGCTCGCTGCGCTGGCCGGACGCGCCGGCGCCAGGTTTGTGCAGACTGCCTGTACAGGCCTCGATCTCGACGCCAAACAGGTGCGTTGTGCCAGCGGTGAAAACATTGCCTTCGACTATCTCTCGCTCGATACCGGCCCGGTCGCCGATCCCAGCCAGCCAACCGGCACGGCCGCGCACGGGCTGCCGATTCGTCCCATCGAAGGCTTCGTCGCCGCGTGGCCCGGCCTGCTCGAAAAGGCCAGGCAGGATGACTTCAAACTGGCAATAGTCGGCGATGGCGCCGCGGCGGTCGAACTGGCCTTTGCCATACAGACGCGCTTTGCCGCCGAGGGACTCAATCACGCCCGCCTCACGCTGGTCGGCAGCAACCCGCAGCCCCTGGCCGGCTTCCCTTTTCTGATGCGCCGCAAGGCAATAATGCTGCTTGCCGCGCAGGGTATCGAACACCTGGGAGGGCGGCGCGCGCTCGCCCTGCTGCCCGGGCACGTGCGACTCGACGACGGTTCTGAAATCGCCGCCGATGCCATACTGGTGGCCACCGGCGCTGCCGCGCCGGAATGGCCTGCCGCCAGCGGCCTCGCCACGGACGAAGCAGGTTTCATCCGGGTGAACGCCAAGCAGCAAAGCCGCTCCCACCCATTCGTATTCGCTGCCGGCGACGTTGCCGCCTATGCCGACTCCCGCCCAAAATCTGGTGTGTTCGCCGTGCGCGCCGGTCCGCCGCTGGCGGAAAACCTGCGCGCGATTTGTCAGGGACAAACCCTGAAACCCTGGCAGCCGCAAAAACGCGCGCTGTATCTGCTGAGCACGGGCCGCAAGTACGCGCTGGCGGCATGGGGCGGCTTCAGCATTTCCGGCGCCTGGGTCTGGCGCTGGAAGGATGGCATCGACCGGCGCTTCATCGCGCAATTCGGCGCCTAACGGGCTTGACTTCGAGAGACAGGGAGTAGCATGCCAGCCTGGATAGCGGAGGATTTGCGGATGGACCAAGTCACGCCACGTTTCCACTATGCCTTTGCAATTTCCGACATCGGTCGCGCACGGGAGTTTTATGTCGGACAACTGGGTTGCAGCGAAGGGCGCAGCACCGAGCACTGGATCGACTTCGAACTCTTCGGGCACCAACTGTCCGCGCATCTTGGCACGCCTGCCGGCGTTGCCTGCGAAGGACAGGTGGATGGCCATGCGGTGCCGATTCCGCACTTCGGGGCGATTCTGGCGCTCGACCAGTTCTGGTCATTTGCCGGGCGCCTGCGCGCCGCCGGCATCCGCTTTGTCATGGAACCCGCGCTGCGCTTTGCCGGCAAGCCGGGCGAACAGGCAACGATGTTCTTCCTCGATCCCGATGGCAATGCGCTCGAGTTCAAGGCCTTCACCCGACCCGAGGAAGTGTTCGCCAGATAGTCCTCGGCGCTGAACTGCCGGTCCGGCACGTTCACCCGCGCCTTTCACCTGCAAAGTCCCGCCTGCGCCGAACTTTGGCTGCCGAGCAATAGTCGGCGCTGGTGGGACGGTGATGCGCCACGATGCACACATCGAAACGGCAGCACCACAGCGGCGCCAATCGGCAAAGAACTTGTGCGCTCGCAGCTGGGACATTCGCCTCCAATGGCCGGTCGTCGGCTTGGCGGTCATTGGCCATATCCGGATCGAATTCCGTACCCGGCCACAACCAGCCAAATATTGGTTCTGTGAAACCGACATTCAAATGTCCGCTCCACCCTTAAAGCGACCGGCTGCCTTTTCCAGTTCGCCCTTGCTTAATACAAACTCAGTGCTATCTGCAAGCCGCTCGACGACCAGATCGAGGAAGCGCCGCACTCGGGCCGGTTGGGCGGCACGGCTGCCGTAGTAGAGATACAGACTTAAGTTGTCGGTCATATGCTCATGCAGGATTGGCACGAGGCGTCCGGAGCGGATAAGTACCGCGGCAGTTGGGACCGCGAGTTGGCCAATCACTTCGCCTGCAAGTACGGTGCGCAACTCAAAAACCTCGTCATTGGTGCTGAAAGCAGGACGGATGTGCTGCTCCAGAAGGCTGTCACCCACTTTCACATACCAGGGAACGACGCGTCCGTCACTGGGCCGACGAAATGCACTGCATCGGTGTGAATCCAGTTCATTCAGGCTATTCGGTACGCCGTGCTTTCGCAGATAGGTCGGCGATGCGCAAATCACCAACTGCATAGGGAACAAGCGGCGCGCAATGAGTCCTTCCTTAGGCGGATTGCCAAGGCGAAATCCGACGTCCACCCTGTCTTCCACCCAGTTGCCGACACGATCATCGAGTTGAACGTCGGGCTGCACCTCCGGATAGAGCCGGCAATACTCATCCAGAACAGGGCCGATAACGGACTGAAGGACGGTGCGTGGGCCAACAATTCGCAATGGACCGGCAAGGTCTTCCCGGGTCTGCCGGGCAGCGTGGAGCGCTTGATGGAGGGCGATCAGAGACGGATTGGCCGCCTCGAAAAACCGCTGTCCTTCCTCGGTCAGCGACATGCTGCGCGTGGTCCGGTGAAACAGTCTGACCCCCAGGTACTGTTCCAGTTGCCCTAAGGCCTTGCTGGCGGCCTGTGGGGAAATCTGCTGCGCCGCTGCCGCCTTGCTCAGGCTACCGAGTTCGGCCGTGCGAACGAAGGTGGTGATGGAGCGTAGCTCATTGATCGACATACCGCTTCCTTTTGCTATTTACATCTTTTGGTTGTAAATAATACAAATAATATAGCGCTAGTTTAATGTTTATTCAGTGACTAAAGTTCGTCCATCAATACCTCCACAGCACCATTTCCAAAGGACGCCCAAATGGACAACTTCACATTTCACAACCCGACCAAGATCGAATTTGGTACCGATAAGGAACAACTGATCGGCCAGCATCTGGTCGAGCATGGCATCAAGAAGGTGCTGCTCTGCTATGGCAGTGATCGCATCAAGCGCGATGGACTGTTCGCCACTGTGATCAAAACCCTGACGGCACATAAAGTCGAATTCGTCGAATGCGGGGGCATCGTCAGCAATCCCATCCTCTCGAAAGTCCGTGAAGCCATCCAGGCGGCTCGCGACAATCAGGTTGATGCCATCCTGAGCGTGGGCGGCGGCTCCGTACTCGATAGCGCCAAAGCCATTGCCGCCGGCGTTCTGCACGACGGTGACGTATGGGATCTGTTCATCGGTAAGGCGACCATCGAAGGCGCGCTGCCGGTGTTCGACATCCTGACTTAGGCAGCAACTGGGAGCGAAATGAATGGCGGCGCGGTCGTCACCAACGAAGCGACCAAAGAGAAGTTTGCAATCATGTCCGGGCATA
>VEPA01000217.1 GCA_012026675.1 Betaproteobacteria bacterium
GTGCAGCGGGCACGGTCCGAGTGTCTGGTAGGCATCCTTGAAAGTGCCATTCAGCGGACCGCCCATATGGGTGCATTGCTGGTTGAAGGCCACGACGTCCATGTCACCACCCACACCACCACCGGCGCGTGTGCCGAGCTTGACGAGGATGTTGCGGACGTTTTCATAGGGGTAGGCAAACTCGACCGGCATGCCTTTCTTCAGCGCCGAAAGGCTGCCGATCTTCGTTTTCGGATAGGCCGCCTTCAGCGCATGCATCGGTGCGGCCTCGGCTTCACCAGGCAAACCAATGGCGGCCAGCGTGACCATCGCGCCGCCGGCCAGCAGGAACTGGCGGCGGCTCATGCAGAGGTGGTCATCCTTCTCGGCATGCACGGGAATCATTTTTTCAGTCATGTCGATTTCTCCTTATTTCACGGCCATCACAGGCACGGGAAGAGGCTGGTAGTCACCTGGCAACTTGGGATCATCCATCACCAGCGGTTCATCCATGGACAGGGCTTCGAGGAAGGCCACAAGGTCCTTCTTCTCCTGCGCGGTCAGCTTGAGCGGCTTGAGCAGCGGTGTCTTGTTCTGCGCCTCGCCACCGCCCTTGTCATAGAAGTCGACCACGTCCGCCAGCGTCGCCAGCATGCCGTTATGCATGTAGGGCGCGGTGTATTTCAGCTCGCGTAACGAAGGCACACGCCACTTGCCGATGTCCTTCGGGTTCTTGGTGATGTAGTAGAGCCCGTGATCGTCGTTGCCGTTGCGGTATTTGTCTTCCGGCACACCTTTTTGATAAAGCTCCCAGCGGTGTGTCACCTGGCCGATCGGGTCTTCCTTAAAGTTCGGATGGACCGGCACGCCGGTAGCATAGAACTTCTGATTCGAGGCGAGCGGACCGTTGTGGCACTGGATGCAACCTGCCTTGCCGTTGTAGCGCGCCATGCCCTTATGCTGAGAAGCATTGCGCGCCTTCTTGTCGCCCATCGCATAACGGTCGAGAGGCACCTTCTTCGCGTCCGAATTCAGCGTACGCTGAAAAGCCGCGATGGCACGCCAAGCGTCGTTGACGCGCGGCCACTCGGTGCCGAAGACCTTCTTGAATTCGGCCACGTATTCGGGCAGGAAGCGCAAGCGCATCTCCATCACCGAATCGTCGCCGTTGCCGGCCACACCGCCGCCTGCTGCGGCAGGCGCCTGTTGTTCGAGGCTGGTGACGGAGCCTTCCCAGAACAGCTTGTTGTAGTAGGCGGAATTCAGCACCGTCTGCGAGTTGCGCCAGTGCTTGGTGCCCGGATAGCCGCGCGAAATCTGCCCGCCGTCACCCCCGCCCAGCGCAGGCAGGTGGCAGGAAACGCAGGGCATCGAGAAGTCGCCGGACAGCCGGCAATCCCAGAACAACATCTTGCCGAGCGCCACTTTCTCCGGCGTGTCCGGGTTGTCCTTCGGGAGCGGCGGTGGGGGCAGCGGGCCGAGCTGCGGGTATTTGTCGGCGGCGATGGCCGAGAACGCTATGACCAGTGCGCTGGCAGCAAGAGTGAATCTGTATGAATTTTTCATCGCGTCGTCTCCTCAGTTCTTGCCGTAGGCAGTCCAGACCTGCATGTCGGGCTGGCCAGGGTCCTTGACGATGACGGGATCACCAGAAAGCGTCAGGAGAAATTCCTTGAGAGATTTCTTCTCGGCCGCCGTGAGATTCAGGGGCTTCAGCACTGAACCAGCTCCGCCGCCCTTGTCGTAGAAGTCGATGACTTCATCCAGCGTGGCAAACACGCCGTTGTGCATGTAGGGGGCCGTGTACTTCAGATCACGCAATTGGGCGGTCCTGAACTTGCCCATGTCGCGCTTGTCCTTGGTGATCGCGTAAGCGCCGACGTCGGTACGTGCGTTCATGTAGTTCGGCATGCCCGAGGTCGAGTAATGCCTCAGCATGGTGATGGTGCGCAGCGGATTCTTCAGCACGTCCGGATGCTCGGGCACGCCGGTCTTGTGCAGGTTGCCGTCGGAACCGATCGGGCCGTTGTGGCAGGCGACGCAGCCAGCCTTGCCCTTGAAGACCTCATAGCCTAGCTTCTGATCGGCGCTCAGCGCCGCTTCGTCACCTTTCTTGAATTTGTCGAAGGGTGCGTTGGTGGTGCGGATGGTCTTGATGAACTCGCCGATAACGTTATAGACGCGCATGCCGTTGATGTCGTCCTTGCGCCATTTCGCCCACAGCGCGTTGTACTCGGGCACCTGCTTCAGGCGCTCCTGCATCAGGCGCGAATCCATGTTCATGGTGTGCGTCTCGGTGATCATGTCGCGCACCAGCGTGCCGGCATCCGAGCCGTCGAGGCGGCCGTCCCACAGGTAGCGTTTCTGGTGGGCGCTGTTGAGCACCGTCGGCGCATTGCGGAAGTATTCCATCGACGGATAGCCCGCCGACAGCGCCTTGCCATCGCCCCAGCCCTTCTGCGGATCGTGGCAGCTGGCGCACGAGACGCCCCAGTCGCCGGAAAGGCGGTTATCGAAGAAAAAGTATTTGCCGAGTTCGATCATGGCGGCGTTGCCAGGTTTGACATCTGGCATCGGCGCGAGATCGGGGCTGGCACTTTGCGCCCAGGCGCCGCTGACTGCGGCGGTCAGGCTCAAGGCAATGAGCTGCTTGCGAAGTTTTTGCATGATCCCCCCTTGCGGTGGTTGGAAATAACCGGCACGGGACGATCCCGTACTCGCAAGGTGGGTTAGGCAGGGTTCGTGCCATCACAGCCTATGCCGTGAAACCGCATCAGAGTGAGGGTGGTGGATTAGGGTGCGGTCAATAATTGACCGATATCAAGAAAACTGACCGGTCAAAAACTAACCGGCCATTACCCAATATCAGGTTCGCCGGCTTCCTTGAGTTTGTTGCGCAAGGTCAGGCGTGTGATGCCAAGAATCTCGGCGGCACGCGTCTTGTTGCCAGCACACTGGGCAAGCACCGTCCGGATATGGGCCATCTCGACTTCCGCCAAGGTTGCCACCGTTTGCGGTGCAGCCGTTGAAAAAGTCGGCGCTGGCGGGATGGCATGGGTGATCTCGGGAGGAAGTTGCGATGCCGTCAGCTCACCTTTTTCGCAAAGGATTACGGCACGTTCGAGTACGTTGCGCAGCTCGCGGATGTTGCCAGGCCATGCATGCTGCACAAGCATCCGCTCGACCTCGGGATTCAGCGACGGTGGCAGGCTGCCGGTGGCTTGAGCAGCCTCCCGGATAAATTGACGTGCCAGGGCTGGGATGTCCTCACGTCGCCCCCGCAGGGGGGGAACTTCGATGGCGCCGACGTTCAGTCGGTAATAAAGATCCTCACGGAACGTGGCGGCCTTGACCATCTCCGGCAGGTTGCGATGGGTCGCCGCGACGAAGCGCACATCGACCTGAATTTCCCGACTGCCGCCGACACGCCGGAAACTCTGGGTTTCCAGAACGCGCAGCAGCTTGGGCTGCAAAGCCAGCGAGAGATCACCGATCTCGTCCAGGAACAAAGTGCCGCCGTCGGCCAGTTCGAGTAGGCCACGCTTCTGCTGCTTGGCATCGGTGAATGCCCCTTTCTCATGGCCGAAAAGTTCGGACTCCATCAGCCCTTCGGGCAGTGCCGAGCAGTTCAGGGTCACCCACGGTCCTGTCGCACGTGACGATTGGCAGTGAATGGCACGCGCCACCCGCTCCTTGCCCGAACCTGACTCGCCGCGAATCAACACGGGGACGCGCGATGCGGCGATCTTCTGGGTGACGGCCACGAGCTCACGAAATGCCGGGCTATCGCCGACCAGGCCATCCAATTCGCAGGTATCGGCCTGCGCACGCCGCCATTCGACCTCGCGACGCAAGCGCCGCGTCTCCAATGCACGGTCGATCAGGCTGGCCAGGTCTTCCAGATCAAAAGGCTTGTTGATGTAGTCGTCGGCTCCCGCCTTGAGCGCGGCCACCGCCGTGCGTACCTCGGGGTAGGCCGTCATGGTGACGACAAGGGCTTCCTCGTCGATCTCGTGAAGCCGGGCGATCACTTCCAACCCCTGGATGTCAGGCAAGCGCAAGTCCAGCAGCACCAGGTCATGCCGCCGCGCCTGGGCGAATGCTAGGCCCGCTTCGCCGGTCGCCGCTTCATCAATCTCAAAACCCTGCCGGCGCAGGAACCCGCCGAGCGTCAGCCGCAGTGTTTCGTCGTCTTCGATAATGAGGATGGTGTTCACTGTTTTTCGCGTGCCAGTGGTGCAATGGGCCAGAGTAGTGTCATGCAGGTTCCGTGCCCTGTTGCGCTTGCGACCTCGATTGAGGCATTGTGCTCGCGCAATATCTTTACCGTGATAGCCAAACCCAATCCCGAACCACCCTGTCGTGTCGTAAAGAAGGGATCGAAGATGCGCGGAAGGATCTCGGCAGGAATGCCAACGCCGCTATCCCGGACTTCGATGCGAATGTGCTCATCTTCCCGTTTGGCTGACAGATTGAGCGTTCCGCCATCAGGCATGGCATGCAGGCCGTTGATCACCAGATTAAGCAGCACCTGCTTGAATTGGGCCGGATCGGCTGACAGTAACGGCAAGTTCTCGGGGATGTCAGTATCGATTTCGATCCCGGCCGACTTCGCTTCCTTGCGGGTCCAGAACAGCACATCATCGATGGCCCCTTGCAGCGAAGTGGGCTGCAAGTCGAGTGCGGTCCGCGCTGTAAACCCATGGAAGCTGCGCAGAAAATCGGAGAGACGATCCACCTCGGACTCGAAACGGCGCAAGGCTTCGAGCATACCGGGCGGAATATCTTCCTCAAATTGCATGGCCTGGGAAATGGCTTTCATACCGGCGAGCGGGTTGCCGATCTCGTGGGCAATTCCCATGGCCAATTCACCAATGGTCGCCATCTTGTCCATCTGGAACATCTGGCGGTCAAGCTCCCGGCGTTCCTCCTGTTCGTGTTCGAGTTCGGCTGTCCGGGCCTGGACCTCTTCTTCGAGCCGATCACGATGTGCTGCCAGGGAATTAACCAGCTGCTCAACGCGATCCGCCATGGCATTGAACTTCTGCCCAAGACCGGCAATCTCGTCGTTGCCCTTGATCTCGACACGATGCGAAAAGTCACCCGCGGCTATCGCCTCGGTTTCCTTGGAGAGAGCTTCGAGCGGACCGAGCAGATGGCGTGAAATGGCATAGCCACCGAGTGCAGTCGCCAACAGGCTGATGCCAAGAATGGCGTAAAGCACGTACAAGTTGAATACCGACATGAAGAGGGTCTTCTCGGGAAAACCGACGGCAATGACCCACTGGGAGCGACCATCCTTCGGGTAGACATCGCCAAATCGAATTGCGGCATGCGCATAGATGCTGTCGGCAACCGAAAGAGTTCCTTCCTTACCGGTCAGTATCGACTTGAGGGCGGCATCACCCAGCATGTTCGATAGCTTCTCTACGGGTTGCATGGCAAACCCTTCTTGCTGGCCGGCAGTGCGCGCGATGAAGTGGCCGGCGAGGTCGAATAGATAGGCAGTGCCTGCACGTGCCTGCGCCATCTGCTGGATTTGTTCCAGCAGGAAGTCCGCATGAAGGTTGATGATGAGAATGCCTTCGTTACGACCTGCACCTGACCCAATGGGGGTGGCAACGCGAATGACGGGACGCTCGGGCTTTTCGATCTGGCCAAACTCGACATTCAGGTCAAGCTGAGAGACGTATAACTCGCCTGGTTTTCGAGCATAGGCATCCGTGAAGTAGTACCGGTCTCCCTTATCCTGCAATCGCTCACCAGGTACGACTGTTACCTTGTTGTCTTTTTTGTCGACGCGGACAATTTCCTTGCCTTGGTGATCCAGATAGCGAATCTGGTAGATGAGCGGGTAGGCATCGGCGAGCGTCGCATAGTCGCGTTCCAATCGGGTAGTGGCAGCACGAACACGATGAGTATCCGCGTTAGCCTTGGCATTACGCAGCTCTTCCAGCGTCGGCGCATCAGCCAGATAAAGCAGTTCGGCGGCGAGTTGATCAAAGAAGCGGCCAACCCCTTGGGCACGCACAACCACTTCCTGCTGCAAGTGGCCCAGCGTCTCCGTGCGCAGCGTATGCAGGGAAACATAGATGCCGATGATGCCGGCAATCGCGGTGGGAATAACCGCAGCCAAAAGGAATGCAAGATAAATTCGCAGGGTTAGCCCGCGTGATGGGGAGGGTTTCATCCGAGTAACGTCATCATTTCACGCATGATCTTACGA
>VEPA01000166.1 GCA_012026675.1 Betaproteobacteria bacterium
ATTCTTATCCGGCGATGCCATCGTAGATCAGCTTCGCCCCTGCCGCCAGCAGCGTCCAGGCCGTGACGAGGTTGAAGCCGCGCATGTCCACGGCATTGAGCAGGCGGTAGCCGATGAAGTAGCCCGCCGGAATCGCCGGCGCCAGCAACAGCGAGACGCCGAGGTTCGACAGGTCGATCAGGCCGAGCTGGGCGTAGGGGCCGAGCTTGGCGAAATTCACCACCGAGAAGAAGATCACCGTGGTGCCGACCAGGCGCATCTTGTCCATGTTCTGCGGCATCAGGTACTGCATGATCGGCGGGCCGCCGGCGTGCGAGACGAAACTGGTAAAGCCGGCCAGCGCGCTCCAGAAAATGCCGGGGCCGAAAGTCGGCGCCGACGGCACGGCGCTGGCGGCGCTGCGCGCGGCGCGGAAGCGGTCGATGGCGAAGGTGACGGCCTCGATGCCGATCAGCAGCTTGATCCAGCGTCCCTCGACATGGCCGAAGGTGAGCCAGCCCAGCGCGATGCCGATCATGGCGCCGGGCAGGATGATGCGCAGGTTGGCCGGATCAGCGCGGCCGCGGAATACCACGAGGCCGATGACGTCGATTGCCAGCAGGATCGGCAGCATCACGGCGGCGGCGAAGGGTGCCGACACGGACAGCGCCATCAACGGCACGCCGAGGCTGCCGGCGGCGCCGCCGAAGCCGGCTTTGGACATGCCGAAGAGCAGCGTGGCAACGATGGCCAGCAGCCAGAAGGCGGGCGGCAGGTTGGCGGCGTGGTCGAACATCGGCGGGATTTGCGGGGCGGGGCGGAGGAGGCCGCACACTCTACCCGCACTCTACCGGAAGCGCCGCGAATTGGCGGCTTGGCAACGGGGGATACTTCAATTGCGTTGGGCCCTCGCCGGCCAGGGCGAAGTCGAAGGCGCCCGCAATGCGCTGCAAACTAGATCGGCATGGCCGACCCGGTTTGGTTACTGTCTGAGCACGTTCAGGATCTGGTACTCCATGCCGTCCAGGATCAGCGTATGGCGATAGGGCGACAACTCATGGGCGCGAACGTGCTGCGTGACGCATGTCATGAGGTCGCGCACGCTGACGCTGTCTTCCGCGGCGTAGGTTTGCTGCTGCAAGGGGCCGGGTCGCTCGCGTCCGCGCAGCAGCAGGCGAAATTTTCCTTCCATGGTGGGTTTTTCCTGTGGTGAAGGTGGTTTGGATGGGTATTGGTGAAGGCGGGTTGGATGGATATTGCCGATGCATGGCATGGTGCCGCTGCTCGTCTGACCAGGCGCAGGATCAGCCATCATGGTCGTGGTGCCAATGCCGGCGATGGCTGTGGCGTTTTCCGTAGCGCTCGACGACGTAAGTGTTCATTTCATAGGGCCGCTCGGTGCCAAGGACGACCGCCACCCCCTGAGATCCGGCGACCGCGATGCGGCCAGGCAAGATGGCACCGGCCCGCCAGTTTCCGCCGTCCAGCCAAAACCAGAGCTGGCTCGTTGGCGCGTAATAGACCTCGTGCTGCGGGTAATAGACATAGCGATGCAGCTTGGCGCGGTAGCCATGGGCCGGCGCCCATGGCGGAGGTTCGGCGAGTACCGGCGACGGCAGCGCCAGCCAGCCGGCAAGCAGCGCCATTGCCGCGCTTCCGGAAAGCCTGTTGCACATGCCAGCTGCCAGTCGTCGTGCCGCCGGATGAACCTCGGCGATGGCTGGCGAAGGCCTCGGTGCCTCATTGACACGCGCATGGGCAGCTTGGTGGCCACGTTCGATCAGCGCCGCGATGAAGAGCCGGCACTGATCGAACAAATTGGTGTTTACCTGGAACATGGAAATCTCCTTGCTGCAGTTGTTGTCGGGCGGGCGGCCCGATCCGCCGCCGCAACGACCGGCTCAGAAGCGACCGCTGGCGCGAGCATGGATGGAGGCCTTGCTTTGACTGCCTGCCACACTCTTTTGCACGGCGCCGCCGGACGGTGAACTGCTGGTCTGAATCGCGTTTTTTTGCATTTGGGCCGAGGCTTTGTAGGCATGTGGCTCGTTGGCGGCTCCATAGCCCGGCGCGCGGCCGTGTATGAACGAGCCGTCGCCGCTGACGATGGCGCCGTGGCCGCCGTGACCATTGCTGCCACCCTGCGTGGCAGCTGTCGATGTCGTTGTTGTCGTGCTTGCACTCCCCGCGGCCGCCAGCGGCCGGTTGGAGGGGCTCAGGGACAGCTGGTGCGCGATCTGCCCCCAGCCCATGCCCTGGCTGCGCAGTTGCAGGACGCCGGGCGTCTGCACCGTCTGCGTCGCGCCGCTGCTGTCGACGATGGTCGTCGTGCCACCATTCAGCGCGAGGCGCAGTTGTTCCGGTGTCGGTTCGACTATGCCCTGCGCCGCCAACTGGCGCTGTGCCAGCGAGAGGGCGCGAGTGACGTTGCCGTAGCCCATCGGCCGCGTTGCCGGCGTGAAGCTGACCCCACTTGCCGGGTCTGCCGTGGTCAGGGTGATTTCGCTGCCGCTGCGTAGTCCGGCGACCAGACTCGCTGCGTTTTCCTGCGATCCGGCCAGGTCCTCGAAGCGGCTGGCGATGCGGCTTGCCGGAATGGTGGCGGTGGCGGGCGCGACTGTAGTCGTGGCGCTTGCGGGATTTGTCGCGCGGGCGGCGACCGCGTCAGCCGCGTATGCCGGGCACAGGGAAAAATATACCGCGCTGACGGTGAGCAGCCGCAGAGTATGTTTCTTCATTTCTTCCTTCTCCTTATCCATTGCTTCTCCTTATCCATTGCTGATGCGCTTTTCGGTTTGGAGAACGATTTCCAGCGACGTCGCGCTGTCGTACAGCAGCCCTTGCGTCGTTACCGAGCGCATCCGCGTGGAATTCGGGCTGAGTACCTCGAGGGTGATCTCGATCTCGCGGTCGGCGGCACGGGCGAGAATGATTTCCTCGTTGGCCAGCCGCTTGCTCGACACCACCTTGATGCCCATCCTGCCCAGGGCGGCCAGGGTCGCTTGCTTGACCTCGCCCACGGGTGCGGTGAAGGTGCGGTAGGCGCGGCCGTTGATGGTCTGCGCGACACCGGTGGAGGCGCCGACGCCGAAGGCGGTGATGGCCATGGCCTCGCAGCCGCCGAGCAGCAGCGCGGCACTGCCGATCGCGATCAGGCGGGCAAGCCGGCGCCGCTGTGGTGCCGGGTGACGGAGCGCGGCCTTCATGATCGGGCGACCACGGTATTGCCTACGACCTGCACCGGACCGCCGATCACGACGTTGGGCGGTTCGTTCTGATAGACCGTGCGCAGGCTGCCGTTATCCATGCGCACCACGATCTTGTAGGCGGTGGTGGTTCGCGTATTCTTTTCGACCTGGTTGCCCAGGTAGGCGCCGCCCGCGCCGCCGGCGATGGTCATCACGGTGCGGCCGCCGCCGTGGCCGATCTGGTTGCCCAGCAGCGCGCCGGTGAGGCCGCCGGCGACGGCGCCGACACCAGTAGTACTGGCGGGGCGCTCGACGCTGGTGACCGATTCGACCTTGCCGCAATTCGAGCAGGTCGGCTCGCCGGCTCGCGCTTTGGCCGCCGGGGCCGGGGGCGCGTTGGCGGCGGGCGTGCCCGTCGGTGCGGAAGTTGATGTCGTTGCCGCGGCCATGTTTGCCTGCGGCGTGGAATTGGCGGCTGGCAACACGCCGGTCAGGGCGGCAATGCCGAGCAGGCTGAACATCGTGACGGACATCGCCGCGATGACTAGCGCCGGATACAGCAGCCGGCGGTGCGCCGGCCGCGGTTCGGCAGCGGGGGCGACCGATTCGAGGATGGTGGTGTTCATGGCTATTTCATTTCCTTGGCGATCTGTCTGCCAACATAGCTGCCGGCAGCTGCGCCGCCGACGGTACCCACGGTGCTGCCGCCCGTTGCGGCGGAGCCGATTACGCCGCCGATGACGGCGCCGCTGACCATGCCGATGTCCTGTTTGCTCGGATTACTGTTGCAGGCCGTCAGCCATGGAACCAGGACGCAGAGGGCGACGGCTGCTGATGAGTGGACCTTCATTGCCTTCCTCCTTTGCTGTTTGCAGCATCGGAAACCAATGCTTCACCTTGTCGTCGCAACCGCCGTGCCAGGCAGAAGACGCATGTATAAACAAATAGATAGAGAAAAACAGGTGCGGGAACGCGGGCAGGATCCGTCGCCGGATGGCGACAGTAATCCATGCGGTGCTTGCAACTGGCTGAATCTGCGGGCTTATTGCTGTCGCCGAATGGCGACGCTACTTGAACAGCGCGGGATCGAGGGAGTGGCGCTGCAGCAGTTTGTAGAAATCCGTGCGATTGCGCTGGGCGAGCCGGGCGGCCTGCGTGACGTTGCCCCCGGTCATCTTGAGCAGGCGGATCAGGTAATGCGATTCGAAGCTGCGGCGGGCCTCGTCGAAAGGCACGATTTCGCCGAGTTCGCTGATGGTCTTCTGCACCAGGGCCAGCGTGACGATGGGGCCGGTGGTCAGGGCCACCGCCTGTTCCACCACATTCAGCAACTGGCGCACGTTGCCCGGCCAACTCGCACGAATCAGCAGCTCCATGGCCTCCGGCGCGAAGCCATTGATTTCCTTCCGATAGCGCGTGGCCAACAGACGCAGGAAATGGTTGGCGAGCAAGGGAATATCATCGCGGCGGTCGGCCAGGTCAGGAATCGCCAGCGAAACCACGTTGAGCCTGTAGTAGAGGTCGCGGCGAAAGCGTCCCGCACTCATTTCTTCCTCAAGGTCGCGGTGCGTGGCGCTGATGACACGCACGTCGCCCGGTTCGCTGCGTGTGGCGCCGACCGGGCGGACTTCCCGCTCCTCGAGTACGCGCAGCAGCTTCACCTGGAGCGGCAGCGGCATATCGCCGATCTCGTCGAGAAACAGGGTGCCGCCCTGAGCGGCGCGGATCAGGCCGACGCGGTCCGTAGCGGCACCGGTGAAGGCGCCCTTGACGTAGCCGAAGAGTTCCGATTCGAGCAGGTTTTCGGGAATCGCACCGCAATTGACGGCGACGAAGGGCCGCTCGTGGCGTTCGCTGGCCTGGTGGATGGCCTGCGCCAGCATTTCCTTGCCGGAACCGGAGGCGCCGCGCAGCAATACGCTGGCGTCTCCCGCAGCGACCAGCTTGGCCTGCGCCAGCAGGTCGGCCATGATTGTGTTCCGCGTGATGATGTTCGCATGCCAGGGCTCGGCATCGGGGCCGCTGCCGGGTGCGGCCGGTGAAATCTCGATGGCACGCGTCACCATGTCCAATAGTTCCCTGGCCGCGTAGGGTTTGGTCAAATAGCCGAAGACGCCGCGGTGTGTTGCCGCCACCGCTTCGGCAATCGTTCCGTGTGCGGTCAGGATGATGACGGGCAAGGTCGGGTAGTCCGCCCGCACCGCGGCGAACAAGGCGTTGCCGTCCATGCCTGGCATGCGCATGTCGGTGATCACCAGTTGCGGCCGATCGGCGGCGATCTGCGCCAGCGCCTGGGCTCCGCTGGTGGCCGTGGCGACGATGTGTCCGGCGGCTTCGAGACGGATCGCGATCAGGCGCAGCAGGTCGGCGTCGTCGTCAACCAGCAGAATCTTGCTGTCGCTCATTTGGGACGGCCGGTTTCCTTGCCAGGGCGCAACAGGCTTTTCTCGATGTCTTTCAGGGCTTCCAGTTTTTTCTCCAATTCTTCGGCGCGTCGCTGGTCTTCTCGCGCTTTTTGCTGTTCTTCCCGCAGCTTCTGCGCGTAGGAAGCGTTGCCGTCTTCGAGGCGGCGCTGCTCGGTCAGATACACAAGCATCAATGATGCCAGCGCTCGCAACTCACTGTCGCGGTTATCGCCATGCTGTGCCAGTGGTTCAAGCAGTTGCAGTGCGCGGCGGTGGTCTGCCACGCTTGCACCGGGTACCGACAAGGCGATGGCGTACTGCAGCGAACGAAAATCGGTTTTTTCGACGGTGTACGCCAGGCGTAATCGCTCCGTTTCCTCGGCGAGCTGCTTGCCGCCCATTTTTCTTGCATATGCCGCGTAATGCAGCAGCGAGACCGCGTCACTGCTTGGATGCGGCGCCTGCGGATCGACCCAGTAGGGCTTGCTGGACGCCTTCATCTGCGCGCAACCGTACAGTCCTGATAACAGGAGCAGGGCGCAGAGGAGGGTCGCAGTCCGCAACAGGGTATTCATGGCTGACCCAGCGGCAGCGTTACGGTGAAGCGTCCCTGACCCTCGCCGACATCGATGTCGCCGCCCATGGCGAGGACGTGATCCCGTGCGATGGACAGGCCGAGGCCGGTACCATCCACCGCGCCAGCGGCGTCGGCGCTGCCGCGATAGAAAGGTTCGAAGATGCGCTCGCGCTCCGCCGGCGCCACCCCGGGTCCCTGATCGAGCACTTCGATGATCGCCCAGTCATTCTGCCGGCTTGCGCTCACCACAATTTCGCTATCGTCGGGGGAATACTTGACGGCGTTCGACAGCAGGTTGTCGAATACCACGCGCAATCTTTCGGGATCGGTTTGCATGGCAAAGTCCTGCATTTTCAGAGTCACCCGGATTCTCCTTGGCGAACAGGCCAGCTTGTGTCGCTCGACGATCGCCGCGATGATCTCCGCCGGCTTCACCGTCTGCAGTTTGACCGAAGCCAGATGGAATTCGGCCTCGCCGTGGCGCAACAGCGTTTCGATCAGGCGCTGTAATTCGAGGCTGTTTTGTTTCAGTATATGCACGATCTCGTGCTGGCGACCGGAAAGGCTGCCGCCCACTTCTTCCGCCAGCAACTCCGAACCCTCGCGCAGGATGGTCAATGGCGTTTTCAGTTCGTGCGAGACGTGGCGCAGGAAGCGGCTCTTCTGCTCCTCCAGCTGGATCAGGCGCAGGCGCAGCCAGTCGAGCTGGCGGCCAAGCTGCTCCAGGTCCTCCGGGCCGCTCACCTCGATCCGGGCGCCGAGGCGGCGTTCGCCCAGATCGCGTATGCCCTGATTCAACTGGGTGATCGGGCGCGCCAGCAGGTAAGTGAAGCCGGCGACGACAAAGATGGCCAGGAGCAACAACACGAACAATTGAATCCGGGCCTGCGCTTCGGTTTGCGTCGCCAGGTCGCGCAAGGACTCGGCTTCGCGGTCGATCAGGGTACTGGATCGTGCCAGCAAGCCGCGCGTTGCCGTGGAAATTTCGGCGTAGCGCCGGGCGACCGAAGTGGCCTCGGCGCCCACCATTCCGTGTCGGGTAAGTGATTCGTGGAGCACCGATTCCTGTTGCAGCAGGTCGTCGAGTGTCTTGCGTATTTCCGTTTCCAGCGGCATTTCGGCCAGTCTTGCGCCGGCCGCCCCGAAGCGCATGCGGAAATTCTCATAGCCCTCCCACAGCGTCGCGTCGCGCAGCACGGCGCTTTGCTGCGCGGCGCGCTCGAGCGATTCCGCGGTGTCGTTCAGCTCGCGGCTGGCGTGGGCAATGCGTGCGGCGTCATAGACCGCGCGCTGGCTTTGCGCGGCGAGTCGTTCGATCGCCAGGATGTTGCCGAGCAAGCCGACCAACAGAGGCAGCACGGCCAGCATGAAGCCGACGAACAGGAGTTTGAAGAAGGATTTCGGATAGCGAATCTGCATGAAGCTCTGTCTGCGAAGACGCGCCTTGTCGGTATGGACTGCCGCAGGTCGGCGTCGAAGGCGCGAATGTACAACGGATTGCGCAATTCAACTGAGTCAGAATTGGCAGCGGCCGGTTCATTGCCATCCCGGCGCGGGGCGTTGCTTCAGCCTATTGCTGGTGTGCTGGGGCGGTGGGTGCCGGTCAGGGGTCGGCGCTGGCGGGACGGCGGTTGACCGTTGGGACGGCCGCTTCAAGCAGGAAAAATCGCTGCTTTGTGCCCATTCCGGCCAGTCGCATTTCTCCAAAACGGTCAGTCCGCCAAATCCTGATTTTGCGATCTGGATGCTCCTAACCGGCCATTGGCGACCTCAACCTACCGGCCAGAAGCGGGCGGTAGGAATTCTTCTCCATTGCGGTCTTTCGTTCAACTCACCCATCCGTAAGCGGCCATTGAATCGGCACTATGGACGAGATTCCTCCAAGTTTCAGCTCCGCAGCGTTAGGAGCCACTGGCTACGATGAGCAATACTGCAACACCGGCCACGGTTAGCGCTGCTATCCGTGCTTACCTGAACTCATCCGACTTTAATTGACCACACTTCTAAGAGGGAGGACAATGCAAAATGATAATTTAATAAAGGGAGAATCAAGATGAAGGGCAACTTAACTTTCCTCCTGGCAGCAGCAACTGTCATGGTTCTCGCTTCCGGCTGTCAAACCGCTGGAGAACATCGGGCGGCAGTCCAAGACGACTCTGGAGACAGACTTACGGTTGGAAAGGTTCAACGGGAAATTCGCGTCGGCATGAGTAGTGCCGATGTGGTGTCCGTTTTGGGATCACCCAACATGCTGAGTACCGATGATGAGCGCAGAGAGGTATGGGTTTACGACAAGATTGCGACAGAACGGGTGTATTCCAGTAGCAGCGGCGGCATCAATACTTTGTTTCTTGGATTCGGCGGCAATTCGGCGGGTGCAGTTGGTGGTGGTGGCAGTTCAAGTGCTGGCGCCTCGTCTACCAGTCAGCGGACGCTCACGGTAGTGATTAAGTTTGATAAAGCAGGGAAAGTGCGCGATTTTGCGTATCACTCATCTAAATTCTGAGATGAAAAATTTTATTGTTGCCTGTACCCTTTCTGCTCTGCTAAGCGGCTGCGTTACGCTTCCGCCCAATGCCTTTGTTATCACACCAGAACAATTGGCTCGTAGGCAAATTGAGACAAGGCGCTATGACAAGGCTAAAGAGGAAAGTATTCTGGTAGCGTCCTCTAATGTGTTGCAGGATTTGGGTTTCAATCTGGAGAACTCCGAAACTAAGCTTGGAGTCCTGACTGCCAGCAAGCAGCGCGACGCTATTGACGGCGGAGAAGTGGCTGCTGCGATCATCATTGCTCTGTTGGGCGGTGGAGCTATGCCAATCAGCAAAGACCAAACTATCCGCGTCTCGCTAGTCGTGCGCCCCGTACAGGCCACAAATGACAACACTCCGATTGATTCCTACTTCGTGCGAATAACATTTCAACGTCTGGTTCGTCGCACCGACAATAGTGTCACCGCCCAAACCCTCACAGACAATGAGTTATACGAAGGTTTCTTTGAGAAGCTATCCAAGTCAATCTTTATCGAGGCACAAAAGATATGAAAAAGCTTGCGGTCTTCGCGGTTATAGGCGCAGGCGTAATTCTGCTGAGTGGATGTAATGCCACCATGAAAGAGCGCGTACTGGATAGTAGTGATCAATCTCAACTCCAGAAACGTAGCTACCAGACCCGTGTTTTCGATACAACCGATAAGGAAAAGGTAATGCGCGGGGTTATCAGCACATTACAAGACCTATCGTTCGTGATTGAACGTGCTGACATGATGCTAGGCACGGTCAGTGGCACAAAGTATGCGCCGCAGTCGGTCATAAAAATGACAATATCAGTGCGCCCAAAGGGAACAACGCAAATGGTTGTTCGCGCAAATGGGCAATTTAATATCAACCCTATTGAAGACCCAAAAGCATATCAAGACTTATTTTCATCATTGGAAAAGTCGCTATTCCTAACTGCTCAGCTGGGTGAGTAAGCCTCAATCGGAGAGTTGAAGTTGTAACCAGTTCAGTCAGCGGCTGATAACGAAGCACAGTCAGGGTTAGGGCAAGAATATCAATAACGCATAACGAATGGCAGCTATCCCGTTTTTTGCACTCCTGACGAACGACCGCTCCCGATATTCGCCACCGGCCGCAATGGGCACGGATGCGACTGTCGCCTTCCAAGATTGATTGCCGGGAAGCTGTCAGTGAATTTTCGCGTCCTGGAAGCGGCCGGTCGTCACTGAGTGTTCCGTACCCACAAGAGCCGATCAGGATTTCCGAGCCAGCGGCAGCGATGCAGCTTGGATTCAACCGGTGGATGCAACAGATTGGCTGAATCGTTCAGCGGGTGTTTCGTAGTCTAGTGTTTTCCTTGGGCGCCCATTCAATTTTCTGGCCA
>VEPA01000152.1 GCA_012026675.1 Betaproteobacteria bacterium
GCTGGCGCGTTGCCGCGAAAACGAAATCCGCTTTTCCGGCATGCTGGCCGAGGTCGTGCTGCTCGCGCTCGCCCGCCTGGAGCTGCCCGTCGAGGCGCTCGAAGCCGGGCGCGACGTCTCCCGCCTCACCCTGCCGCAACTGGTCGGCGGCCTCTATGCCCTGGCCGGCGCGCCGGCCGGCGAGATCGCCGCGCGCGCGGCCGCGACCATCGAGGCCGTCACCGGCTTCAAACCCGTCCACGCGACGGCCGAGATCCAGTCGGCCGCCGCCCCCCTCGCCCCGCGCCAGGACCAGGCCGGCGACCTCTGGTTCTTCTCCACCCTGGCCCTCCAGTTCGAATCGCGTTCTCCCCTCTTCAAGGGCCGGACCGGCCGCATCCTGCGCCTCGCCGAGGAAACCAACGCGGCGGCGGGCAACCCGGTCGATCCCGCGCAACTCGCCGCGGCGGTGTACATGCACGACATCGGCATGATGTTCGCCCCGGAATCCACCTGGCTCAAGGTCGGCCGGCTCACCGACGAGGACCGCGAACTGCTGCACGAGCATCCCGTCCACGCCGCCGGACTGCTGCGGCGCATGGCGGGCTGGGAACCCGCCGCCGCGATGGTCGCCCAGCACCACGAGATGCCCGACGGCCGCGGCTATCCCGACGGACTCAAGGGCGCCGCGATCTGCCCCGGCGCGAAGATCCTCGCCATCGTTGACGCCTTCGAGGCCGTCACCCTCAAGCACAGCCACCGCGGCCAGACGCGCTCGCTGGTGCGCGCCATCGCCGAGATCAACGCCTGCGACAACCAGTTCGCCACCGAGTGGATCGGGCCGTTCAACGCGGTGATCCGCAAGATGGTCGAGACCGGATGATCGAGATTCGCCTGCCGAAGTTTCCCGAATGCTGGGAAACCTGCGGCAACTGCGGCCAGGGCGAGGTGCTGGTACTCGAAGTGCATGTCAAGCCCGGCGACGTCGTGCGCCACGACGACAACCTGATCACCCTCGAAACCGGCAAGGTCGCCCTCGACATCCCCACACCGTGCGCCGGCACCGTCATCGAAGTCTGCGTCGGCGAAGGCGACACGATCACCGAAGGCGCGCTCATCGCGCGCAGCGAGCCGGACTGAAAGTCGGCGCTGGCGGCACGGCGGCTACGTGCCCTGAAGAGACGATCTAGCCATCAGCGGTTCAAAGGCAGATAGCAAAGTACAGCAGTCACTCGCAACGACTGTTGGCCGACAAGTGCTGGACCAATCCGGTCGAACGATATGTGTTGTTTGATCGCCAAGAATCCTGGTAGCAAGCCGACTCGAGATGAAGATTGATGGGGACCGTTGTGGTTAGAAAAGTGAGGACTGAACGTCCCCGTCTTCTGGCAGCATATCCGCATATTCCAACCTTCCCACGAGCAACGGGCTCCGCGGATCGTGAAGCCGTTTGTTATTGATAACTGCCGCAATGCCGCCTGAGTCAGGCTGGAAGTCCAAGGTCCGCAGTGGCCGATGAACTGCCTCATGCCGCCATCAACAGTCGGCACCTTGGCCGAAGCGGACTGCGCAAACTATGTTTGGGAACTACCGGAGCCGACCCAGAGTCGTCTGATGACTTTCACAAGCAGTATGGCGGCCTCCTGATTACATTGCTGCCGCACACGTTCAATTGACAGAACAGCCAATGTTCAGCATTCGCTCCCTGCTTCGATCAGACGACATAGCGTCCGAATCGCCCCCTTCATCGATTCCGGGCGGGTATTCCCGAATCCCATCAACAGCCCCGGTCGTTGCGATTTGGAGGCATCGATAAAATATCCCGACAAGGGAGTCACGCCAATCTGCCGCATCCGTGCGGCGGCCGCCAGCGCCTGATCGCTGCAACAGTCAGGCAACTCGGTGACCATGTGTAGCCCGGTTGAAGCTGTCGGCATGGTCAGCCAGTCGCTACCTTCCGAATTGATGGCGGACAGCAACGCGGCGCGCCGTTCGGCGTAGAGCACTTTGGAGCGCCGAATGTGCGCGCCTAGATGACCATTGCCGATGAAGTCGGCCGCCGTGGCCTGAAGCGGTATCGGAACACGATGGTCAGTACCATTGCGTACGGCGCATAGCGCGTCGATCAAGTCGTCGGGAGCGACCAGGAAGCCAAGCCTCAAACCAGGGGCGAGCAGCTTGCTGAGCGTGCCAATGTAAATCACGCGTCCGTTGTCGCCATCAAGCGCCTTGAGCGCGGGCGTCGGCGCGCATTCATAGCGAAATTCGCTGTCGTAGTCGTCTTCAAGGATGAATGCGCTGGCCTCGTTGGCCCATTGCAGCAACGCGAGACGGCGTGCCAGGCTCATGGTGACGCCCAGCGGGTATTGATGCGATGGAGACACCATGGCGAGTCGCGCGTCGGGAGCGCGATTCCGTCCATCATTAACATCCAGCCCTTCGGCATCGACGCCGATACCCACCGCAGCTACCCCGGCAAGAACCAGGCTACGGTATGCGGCATCGTATCCGGGATTTTCGACCCAGACGCGATCACCTACATCGGTCAGTGCCAGCGTTGCGATCGAAACCCCCGCTTGCGCCCCGGGCGCGATGACGATCTGGTGCGCATTGCAGACAACGCCGCGCGCGGCACCCAGATACTCTGCCAAGGCCTCGCGCAACGGCAAAAAGCCCTGCGGATCGCCGTAAGAGAGGTCAGGAGTGGGCCGGCGACGCCAGAAGCGGCCTTCGAGGCGGCCCCAGAGCGCATAGGGGAACGCATCCAGCGCCGGCAGACCGGGCGTGAGCGGCCATGTCGCACGCGCCATCGACATGGAATCTATCCCTGTCAGACGACGCGCCCGTACCGATATTGGCGTACGCTGTCGTACCTGGGACGATGGCATAGATGAACGCAGTTTTTGCTCGGCAATCCGTGCCGCTACATAGGTACCAGCTCCCCGTCGTGCTTCCAGAAAGCCTTCTGCGACAAGCTGCTCATAAGCACCGGAGACGGTAATCCGCGACAAGCCGAGTTCCTGCGCCAGCACGCGCGAGGCCGGTAGCCGAATACCGGGTTGCAAGGTGCCGTCGGCCACTCCTTTGCGAAAAAACCGTACCAGTTGCTCACGCAAGGACAGCGGGTCATCAGGCGACCGCTGAAAGCGATTCCAGATCGGATAAGCGGTGGTACGCGTCTTCATGCGGGACTCCCGTCCAAAGTGGTCTTTAATATTTAAATAAGTGGATATTTGAATGAGGCCATTTTGCAGGCATTCTGTGCGCCATGCAATCCAATCACATTCAAGGACGCGACGCATGACTACCGATTCCATCCGGCCTGTGGACCTGACGCACCCGATCATCGCGGCGCTCATCTCCGTTATCGTCAATTACGGCGGCACGTTCATCCTGGTATTTCAGGGAGCGAAGGTGGCGGGGCTCAGTCCCGAGCAGACGGCTTCATGGATATGGTCGATCTCGATTGGCGTCGGCTTGACCGGCGCCTGGCTGAGTTTCCGCTATCGCGAACCGATCATTACCGCCTGGTCCACGCCAGGCGCGGCCTTCCTCATAGCCGTGCTGCCGAATACGCCCTACGCGGAAATGATCGGCGCCTACATGCTGTCCGCCATCGGCTTTATTGCGCTGGGAGCGTCGGGCTATTTTGAGCGGGTCGTGAAGCTGATTCCGCCCGGTATCGCCGCAGGGCTGCTCGCCGGCATTCTGCTACGCTTCGGTATCGGCGCCTTTGGCGGCGCGGGCATGGACCCTTTGCTCGTCGGCGCCTTGATACTCACCTATGCCTTGTTGCGGCGTTTCACCGCACGCTATGCGATCGTCGGCGTACTAATCGCCGGCATCGCGCTCCTGCTTGGGATGGGACAGGTCAGCTTCAAAAGCGTGGTGCTGGAGCTGGCCATGCCGGTATTCACGTCCCCCGCTTTCTCGATGACCGCGCTGCTCAGTGTCGCCTTCCCTCTGTTCGTCATCACGCTGACCGGCCAGTACATGCCGGGCATGTTGGTGCTGCGTAACGATGGCTTCAAGACCAGCGCCAATCCAATCCTCACCGTGACTGGCTTCGGCTCGCTGTTGATGGCCCCGTTCGGCTCGCATGCGTTCAACGTCGCGGCGATTACGGCGGCGATCTGCACCGGCAAGGAATCGCACGAAGATGCCAAAAAGCGCTATATCGCCGGCCTTGCCTGCGGGGTCTTCTACATCCTCGTTGGCGTCTTCGGCACGACGCTGGCAGCCTTGTTTGTGGTGCTGCCGCCGACCTTTATCACCACGCTGGCCGGCCTGGCTTTGCTCGGTGCGATTGGAGGCAGCCTTGCCACGGCACTGGTCGATCTGCGCGGCCGCGAAACTGCGCTGATCACCTTCCTCGCGACTGCGGCCAATATCACGCTGTTCGGACTGGGCGGTGCGTTCTGGGGACTGGCAGCAGGCCTGGTAGCGCACGGACTGATCCATGGCGACTTTCGTCTGTCGCGGTGGTTTCCGCGATTGAGTCGGTCCAATTGACTGGTTGCTGATCAGTTACCAGTCGTTCGGATGGTCACGTTTTTCGGTAACGCTAAGTCTCTTCCTGGCCGATCTCTGCCGTCCCGCCAGCGCCGACTTTTGTTCTATTGGTAGAAGCTCAGAAGCGAAGCACTTGCGGCACGCCCCTTTGGGGGCAATGTCAGGCCGCGATCTCGAGATACTCGACGATGCTGGCTGGCTGAGGAATTGGCAGGCCATCCTCAATGAGTCCCTCAATGTGGAACTCGATTGCTTCCCGGATTTCGTTCTCGGCTTCCTTGACGGTGGCGCCGGTAGCCACGCACCCAGGCAAGTCCGGCACATAGGCCGAGTAATTGTTTCCTGCCTTCTCGACAACAATTGCGTAGCGCATGGAATCAGTCCTTCAATTGAGCCTGCTTGAGAATGCTGTTCAATGTGCCGGGCGCCAAGTCATCGCTCGGTTTTCCCGGGACGGTGACGCGGCCGGCCTTGGAGGGGTGCTTGAACTGGCGGTGGCTGCCTCGTGTCGCCACGAGAAACCAGCCATCGGTTTTCAGCTTCGCCAGGATTTCGCCAACCTTCATGCGACCAGAATAGCAGATTGCGCAAGGGCAAGTCAGCTTGTCCGCTTCTGGCCGGCTGCACCAGTTCATCGCCGTCCCGCCAGCGCCGACTATCCAGCGTCCGCCGCTTTGACGCGCATCGATGATGCGCATAAACTTCGCGCATTGCCCGTTCGGGAGTTCGCCATGTCCACCGCGAAAAAGTCCGCCAACCTCAGCGTGCGCGCCGACCTGCTCGAAGAGGCGCGCGCCTACAAGATCACCCTGTCGCAGACGCTCGAAGCCGCCTTGCAGGTCGAACTCAAGAAGGAAAAGGAGCGGCGCTGGCTGGAGGAAAACCGCGCCGCCATCGAAGCCTACAACCGGCACATCGAGCGCGACGGTTTGTGGAGCGACGGGATGCGGCTGTTCTGATGGCGCATCTGGACGTCTATGCGAACCCGAATGGCGCCGCCAAGGGGTTCCCCTATCTGCTTGAGTTGCAGGCCGGGCT
The DNA here is from genome assembly GCA_012026675.1 of Betaproteobacteria bacterium. Taxonomy (GTDB): domain Bacteria; phylum Pseudomonadota; class Gammaproteobacteria; order Burkholderiales; family Rhodocyclaceae; genus Sulfuritalea. Next base: position 5,530 of record VEPA01000152.1, read on the forward strand.
GCTCGGCGACATGCCGACGACGGTGGTCGCGCCGCTGGGGCTGCCGAAAGTGATCGACCAGATTCCCGTGCTGCGGCTGAACCCGACCGTCAGCATCGATGGCCAGCGTCTGGTCGTGATGACTCAGGAACTCGCCGCCATCAAGCGGCGATCACTGAAAGCGCCCGTCGCCAACCTCTCCCCCCAGCGCGAGGAAATCCTCGCCGCCCTCGATTTTCTTTTCACAGGATTCTGATTCATGGCCCAGTATGTAATGTCCATGCTCCGCGTGAGCAAGATCGTTCCCCCGAAGCGCCAGATCATCAAGGACATCTCGCTGTCCTTCTTCCCCGGCGCCAAGATCGGCCTGCTCGGCCTCAACGGCTCGGGCAAGTCCACCGTGCTGAAGATCATGGCCGGCGTGGACAAGGAGTACGACGGCGAGGTGCAGCGCCTGGCCGGCGTCTCGCTCGGCTACCTGCCGCAGGAGCCCGCGCTCGCCCCCGCCAAGACGGTGCGCGCGGCGGTCGCATCCGCGCTCGGCGA
>VEPA01000174.1 GCA_012026675.1 Betaproteobacteria bacterium
CCATCCGCGCTTGCAGATCAATGCGCAGAACTGCGTGCATTGCAAGACCTGCGACATCAAGGACCCGACGCAGAACATCAACTGGGTGGTGCCGCAGGGCGGCGAGGGGCCGATTTACACCCAGATGTGATGCGGGCAAGAGTCGGCGCCGGTGGGACGGTGCAAGAACGCAAACGGGAACCCGCGGGTTCCCGTTTGCATTGCGGCGGAAGCAAAATCAGAACATCGCTTCGTCCAGGGCCAGAGCACTCGCCCCGCCCTGCACCACTTCCTGTGCCAGGCCGGCCACGGCGGCCATGACGTGATCGGCATAGAAATGCGCGGTGGCGATCTTGGCCGAAAAGAAGGGATCTGTATCGCCGGCAGCAATCTTGCCTTGCGCCACAACTGCGGCGCGCGCCATCATCCAGCCGCCGGATACGATGCCCATCAGGCGCAGGAAGGGCACGGCGCCGGCGGCCACGGCGCGTACGTCCTTGCCGTAGTTGGCGACGATGTAATCGGTCGCCTGCTGCAGTGCCTCGATGCCACGACCGAGCGCCGCCGCGATCGCTACGAATTCGGCACCTTTCTGCCGCGCCAGTTCGCCGCGCGTCTGCTGCATCATGCCGATCACGGACTTTAGCGTGGCGCCGCCTTCGCGCGCGATCTTGCGCCCCATCAGGTCGTTGGCCTGGATGCCCGTGGTGCCTTCGTAGATCGTCGTGATGCGTGCGTCGCGCATGAACTGCGCGGCGCCGGTCTCCTCGATGAAACCCATGCCGCCATGGACCTGCACGCCGAGATAGGCCATCTCGTTTCCGGTCTCGGTACTCCAGCCCTTGACCACCGGAATCATCAGGTCGACGTAGGCCTGGTTCCGCGCACGCTCGGCGGCATCCGGGTGGCGCGCGGCGGCATCGTGCGCGGCCGCCACCGAATAGGCCAGGGCGCGCATGGCTTCCGCATTCGAGCGCATCAGCATCAGCATGCGGCGGATGTCGGGATGGCGAATGATGGCCACGCCGGCGGCAGAGCCTTCGATGGCGCGGCCCTGCACGCGTTCCTTGGCGTATGCGGCGGCGTGCTGGTAGGCGCGCTCGGCGATCGCGAGACCTTCGAGGCCGACCGCAAAACGCGCCGCGTTCATCATGACGAACATGTACTTGAGGCCTTCATTCTCCTTGCCCACCATTGTTCCGATCGCACCGCCGCTGTCGCCGAGCGCCATGACGCAGGTCGGGCTGGCATGGATGCCGAGCTTGTGCTCGACCGATACGCAATAGGCGTCGTTGCGCGCCCCGAGCGAACCGTCCGGATTGACCAGGAACTTCGGCACGACGAACAGCGAAATGCCCTTGACGCCCTCGGGCGCGTCCGGCGTGCGGGCCAGCACGAGATGGATGGTGTTCTCCGCCATGTCGTGATCGCCGTAGGTGATGAAGATCTTGTTGCCGAAGATCCGGTACGTACCGTCGGCCTGCGGCACGGCGCGCGAACGGATCGCGGCCAGATCGGAGCCGGCCTGCGGTTCGGTGATGTTCATGGTGCCGGTCCACTTGCCGGAAATCATGTTGGGCAGGTACGTCGCCTGTTGCTGTTCGTTGCCCGCGATCTCCAGCGCTTCGATGGCTCCCAGCGTCAGCAGGGGACACAACGAAAAGGCCATGTTGGAAGACTTCCACATTTCCTGCACCGCCGCCGAGACCACCTTGGGCAGGCCCTGCCCGCCGTGTTCCGGATTGCCGGACAAGGCGTTCCAGCCGTTGTCGACGAACTGGGCGTAGGCTTCCTTGAAGCCTTTCGGCATGGTCACCGACTTGTCGGCCCAGCGCACGCCTTCCTCGTCACCGCTGCGATTGAGCGGCGCCAGGACGCCTTCCGTAAATTTCGCCGACTCGCCGAGAATCGCCTCGACCACGTCGCTCGTCGCCTCTTCGTAGCCCGGCAATGCGGCCACCTGGTCGAGCCCGGCCAGTTCCCTCAATACAAATTGCATGTCCTTCAATGGGGCAACATAAGCACTCATTTATTTACTCCGTCATCATTTGTTCAGAAGATAGCGCCGATCATCGAAGCTGCCGACCCAATGCGGCGCATACACCACCATCAGGGTGATCAGGGCGCCGTTGAGCCAGGCTTCGGCAAAACCCAGCAGTAGGAAGTACGTCAGATAGTCGTCGAGCAGCACCGTCGCCGCATAGACGTCGGCCATCCACAAGAGCAGGCTGGCCAGCAATCCGGTGGCCATAGCCGTCGTCGCGGCACCGAAAAAACTGGTGACAAAAACATAGACGAAAAAATTTTCCGGCAGCAAGCGTTCCACGCCGAGGCGGATGCCGTCGGCCAGCAGCACCGGGAATACCGCCAAAACCAAGGCATTGAGGCCATAAGCCAACCAGCCTTCGTGACCCTGCAAACCAAGGTTCAGGGTCACCCCGGCAAGCACCGCCGACAAGCCGATGATCGCCAGTTGCCGACCAAACATCAGGGTGAACATCGTCGCACCGAGCAGATGCAGGTTGAGACCCGGATTGACGCCGGCCTTCATGCTCCAGACCAGGACCAGCAATACCACGGTCCCCAGCCAGACATTCAATTGCCCGGAGTCGCCCAGACGCTTCCATGGCGCGGTCCTGATGGACCAGAACCAGATCGCAAGCAGGGGCGGGAAGGCCCCGAGCGCCCAGGCTTGCGGAAACAGGGCGTCGGGGAAGTTCATGGGCCGGACCGCCTTACAGTGCCGCCGTCAGTTCCGGTATCGCTGCAAACAGATCGGCAACAAGGCCATAGTCGGCGACCTGGAAGATCGGCGCATCGGGATCCTTGTTGATCGCCACGATCACCTTGGAATCCTTCATGCCCGCCAGATGCTGGATCGCACCCGAG
>VEPA01000111.1 GCA_012026675.1 Betaproteobacteria bacterium
CCGGCCCCGGTCTGGGCCTCCTTTCCTCCCCAACCCCGGTCCAGGCTGCTGAGGCTGACGCACAAACCTATGACAGCATCTCGATGAAAGCACGCACGCGGGTGATCAGTTGTCCCGACGGCGCACCCACCTGCCAGCTGCCCTCGAGACCTGAACTGGGCACGCCTTTCTTGTGGAAGTAGTCGCGGAACAACTCGACGTGCATGCCACCGTAGGGGCAACCGATGTAGGTGTAGAACAGCATACCCTTGGAGCCCGACTCCTCGATCATCTTCTCAATGTACTTGATCTGGTTAACCGGCGAACCCGTGACGAAGTATTCGAGAATGAAGCGCGCCATGGCCTCAAGGGGCGGAATGTCCTCGCGCCAGATGCGATCGTAAGGGTTGGGGGTGAACCAGCTCAACAGCGCCCCGCCGAGATCGTCAACCGCCTTGTAAACACCGAACTCCAGGCCGCGTGCGCCAACCCAGGTCAGGGGAATGATCTTTCCCTGGGGCGAGGCGACAAATTCGGCATTCCTCAACTCTTCGATCAACTCATCGAGCAGGACCTCGTACTCTTCCGGCTTGCCGTAGTAGTGACCCGAGCCCATGAGCAGGAACAGCGTCGGCAGGCTCTTGATGTAGAGGGGATTGGCCACGCGCAACTTGAGGATTTCGCGGAATTTGCCCATCAGGCGATTCATTCGGGCGATTTCCACCCTCATCTTGTCCTGGTCCAGGGGTTTCCCGGTCAGGAACACGGCAACATCCTCGAGCTCGCTGGAGAGGAACTTGACCATCTGTTCAAGACGTTCCTCGCCGCCATGCACCGGCTTGATCACCTGCTCGACGCGGTGGATGTCGAAGCCGTATTCGCGGATCATCTCGTAGGCCATGTTGAGCGGTTCACACACAGTGCTCAAGGCAACGACTTTCTTGACCGAGTTGTTGCGGCGCAGATACCACTCGCCGAGCAGGGCGGTGACCATGGAACAGGTTTCCTTCGGCATGTCGAACATTTCTTCCGACATCTCGACCGCACGATCCGAGGAGCCCAGGCGCCCCAGGTCATACACCGCCATCGGAACCGTGTCGCAGGCATACAGCAGCGGCGCCTCCATCAGCCCCGTCGACCACACCGCCGGCTTGCCGTTCTTGTTACCGTTTTCAGCGTCGCCCATGTAGGCCAGTGCCATGTCGAACAGCTTGCCTACGCCCTTGGAATAACTGTGGGCCAGCTTGCTTTGGGCGATATACTCCAGTTGGTCGCGCGGCTCCTGCGTGGCGAGGTCGTGGATCTTCTCGTCCAGCGTGTTCATTCTTTCTCCAACGTCAATATTTCTTTCCGTTACGCTGTGCATAATGTCTCTTCTCCTTTGGATTCCGTGCTGACTACTGTTTTTGCGCCCTTGGTTTCCTTGAGCACTTCGATGAATGCCTCGAGACGGGTCTTGATCTGTCCCGTGTCACCTTGCGAAAAGTCTGTATCGATTTCCAGTGCGGGAATCTGCAGCTCCGAATAGCGACGGGTGAACAAACTCTTCGTCTGCGAGAAGGATGGGCAGAACTTGAGGAAGTAGTAGATCACCGCATCGACCTTGTATTCCTGGGCCAGCATTCCCGAAAAATCGATACGCTTGGACAGCGGTGCCTGGCGTGCGCACGGCGCCTGATCCAGGTATGCATTGGCCAGATCGCGATAGGGATCGTCGGTTTCCACGAGATCGTAGTAGAACGGGCTCAGGCCGGTACAGTGATCCTCGACCACGATGTTGATGCCCATGTCCTTTTCCAGCAGGTCCATCATGCGACGGTCGCCGTCGGCCATGATGCCGCCCGCGATCATCAGGCGCAGCCGCGGCACGTCATCGTCGGGCACGGCGGAAAGGCGCGTGTATAGCTCTTCGAGCACAGGCAGTTGTTCCTCGGCGGGTATGGTCCGGTAGGCACGGGTGATTTCCAGGAAATCGCTGCCCGACAGAGGCGGACGGTTGCGCTTGCGCAGGTCGGAAATCTTGTGAACCATCTGGCGCAGCTTCTTGTGCAGCTTGATCGACTCGCGCAGCTTGTCGTCGTCAATCTTGTTGCCGGTCAGCTTCTCCAGGTCTCCCTTGAAGTTGAGCATTTCCTCGCGGAAGAAGGCGCGGGCGCTGGGTTTGTCGCCCGTGCGCGGCACCACATAGCCGTGCGAGGGCTTGAAGTAGTTGTCGATGGCATTCGAGGTCGCGCGCATCGTGTCGCAGGTGTAGAACGTGACCACCTGATCGAGCGCCTCATGCAGCGGATCCTTGGTCATGAAGTGACCGATGACGCTCTTGCTCATGTCGCAGAACACGCTCTTGGTGATGACCTCGCCCTGGTTAACCACTTCCGGCGAGCCACACTTGTCGATACGACCGAAGCCCACACCGGCGGCGGTGAGGAGTTCCGGCGGCGTGTAGGTGCACAGATAGCCGACTTTCTTTACATCCTTGCGCGCGATGAGAGACAGCTCGGAGTCGTCGATGCGACGGGTCAGCTCCGACAAGTCGAACTTGACCTTGTCGTCGTTCGACTTGGCCCTGCGCGCCTCAATCGCCATGCGCTGAGCATAGACCGCCGCGCCCAGGGCGCCGGCGAACACCATGTCCAGACGCGGCACGACGATGGATTGTCCCAGCATTCTTTCCAGCGCATGCTTCATGCCGACGTTGTTGGAGACGCCACCGGTGAACACAATGTCGGATTCCAGCGGAATGGCGCGCAACAAGCCGGTGACGCGCTTTGCCGACGCCATGTGGATACCCGCGGAGATATCGGCTTCCGTCTCCCCCTTGGCGCGGTGCGAGATCACCTCCGACTCGGCGAAGACGACGCACTGACTGCTGACCTCGAGGTCCTTGGTCGATTTCAGTGACTCCGGCCCGACGGTAAACATGTCGAGGTCGAGCAATATGGCCGCCTTTTCGAGAAAGCGTCCGGTGCCTGCCGCGCACTTGTCGTTCATGCGGAACTTGACCACCTTACCGGTTTCCGGGTCAACCTGAATCGCCTTGGCGTCCTGGCCGCCGATATCGACGATGGTTCGGGTGCCTGCATTCAGATAGTGGGCGCCCATCGCATGGCATGTGATTTCGGTCAGGATCTCGCACGGAACGGTCGTGAACTTCAGGGACACACGACCGTAGCCGGTGCCGACGATAAAGCCGATGTCCTCGAGCTTGATCTTGGCGGTTGCGAACAACTCTTCGAGCAGTTCCCCAGCCGTCTCCTGCATATTGATACCGGTAGGCAGCACGGCGGTGTGCAGCTTGCCCTGGTGCAGCAGCACGGCCTTGGCGTTGCGCGAACCGATATCGACACCCATCGCCGTGACGCCGGTGAGCTCACCCACCAACTTTGGATCGATGACGTCCTCGAAGGGAATCGTCATGGTCACATCGGTACCCCGCATGTCCATCTCGGTGGTGGACTTGAGGCCGGTGTGCGAACTCATCGATGTGTTTTCCTTAGTCATGCTTCCACCTCCATTTGTGCCGGGGCTGCATCAAAGTCTGACTGACCGCAAACTTTTTGTTGTCCGATCATGGCCGCACCCAGCGCGCCACAGAAGACAGTATTGAGCCGCGGTGTGACAAACGGCCGCCTGAGCAAACTCTCGAGCGCATGCTTCACGCCGATGTTGTTTGAAACTCCACCGGAGAAGATCAGTTCCGGATCCAGACCGATACGATTGACCAGGTTGCAGACGCGACGGGCGATGGCGAAGTGCACGCCGGCGGCGATGTCCTCGCCAGCCTCGCCCTTGGCCTTGAGCGAGACGATCTCGGACTCGGCAAACACGACGCACTGACTGCTCATGTCCAGCTTCTTGGTCGAACGCATGGCCATGTCGCCCAACTCGCTCAATTGATAGCCCAGCATCTCCGCGGTCTTTTCCAGGAAGCGGCCCGAACCGGCGGCACACCTTGTCGTTCATGGCGAATTCGGTGACACGTCCGTTGCGGGTATCGACCTTGATGGCTTTGCAGTCCTGGCCACCAATGTCGATGATGGTCTTGACGCCAGAGTGAAGGTGGTGCGCACCCATGGCGTGGCAGGTGATCTCGGTGATGACTTCGGCGGGGATGTCCTCAAACTGCAGGGCGATGCGGCCATAGCCCGTGCCGCAGATCATGGAAATGTTGCGTCGATCGAGCTGGGAAGCCTTCAACAGCTTGTCGACCAGCCGGGCAGCCGTCTGTGCCGGATTGACGCCGCTGGCGGTAATGGTGGTATGGACAAAGTCGCCGCTGACCATGACTGCCTTGGACTGCCGGGAACCAATGTCGATCCCGACGGTCGTCACCGGCTGCATGTCGGACAGCTTGTCGTGGTCTATCACGTCCGATATTTTGAAGCTAGAGTGTTCGCTCATCGCGTGTGTTCCTCCAGGTAAGAAACTTTGATTTGAAGTACGGTATCGCCACATTAAGCGTTTGAACCTTTACAGGATTGACTTTCAAGGACATCAGCTTGACCATTTGTGATAGTGTTATTTGGTCCCCGCTTTAATCGTGCGACTGGCGACGATCATGAAGAAAATGCATCGCTGTGCCTGCCTGACCAACTACGTCGAATTGGCGCAGACATTGGGCATTTCCCCGCTGGAACAGCTACGCCGGGTCGACATCAGTCCGGCTTGCCTGAGCAATCCGGACACCATGATTCCGGTCTCTTCGTTCTTTCAGCTGATGGAAAACTCTGCGCAAGCAGCGGGCGTTGAAAACTTCGGCTTGCGTATGGCGGAAGGACGAAAGCCCTCCAACCTTGGCCCACTCGCCATTATTCTCAAGAGTCAGCGGACGATGCGCGATGCCCTCGAAGCAATGCGCAAGTACTGCCACTTGCAGGCCGAAGAACTAAGTTTGTTCTTCGAGGAGACGGAGGGGATCTTGATCATCCGGGAGGAACTGCTTCCGGACCAACCCGAACCCATGCGCCAAGCCACCGAACTGTCACTGGGAGTTCTGTATCGAACCCTTCGCGTACTTCTCGGCAACGAATGGCGGCCCAGTTCCGTATGTTTTCGTCATTCGCCACCGAGTGACCTGACCGTACATCGACGGGTATTCGACACGCGCCTGTACTTCAACAGAGCTTTTGACGGGATTACCTGCCGTGCCGCTAATCTGGACGATCCTCTGCCCAATTACGATCCGGAAACTGCACGCTACTTGCTCAAATTGCTGGGTGGCATCAACACGCAACCGACTCAGTCAATCGCGGACAAAGTGCGCCAACTCGTCGGCGCCCTTCTGCCGACCGGGCGCTGCTCGATTGAGGTTGTCGCCCAGCACCTCGGGCTTGATCGCCGCACCTTGCACCGTCATCTCCAGAAGGACGGGGCGAGCTTCTCGGACCTTTCGGACAGCGTGCGCAGCGACCTGGCGATCAAGTATCTGACTGAATATCATCGCTCGCTCAAGGATGTTGCCGAATTGCTTGGATTTTCCGAACCTTCCGCGTTCTCGCGCTGGTTTGCCCGTCGCTTTGGCTGTACCGCCACGACATGGCGTCAAACCCAGGAAACAGGCCGGGCTCAGTCGGACTGACTTCCAAACTTCAGCAAGCGGGTTAAGGCGGATTTACCGCGCCACGCTTGAAACGGGCGCTCATGCGGGTCGTACCGCCCGCCACGACCGGTGCGGGCGAATCCCGCAAAGCCGGATGTGCTACAGCTTGAATCGCGGCCAATCATTCCTCCGCCCATCGCTTAGCCTTTCCTTGTCACTAAATGTCAAGCGCGCGTCGTGAAGGGTCAATAAGTCCCAAGCGCGGATAGCGCCTAATGCCTCCCAAGAACAACAATCCGGAAACCGGGATGGATGTGCTCCAGAAACGAACTGGCTGAGTTACCCGGTTGAGTTTCCCGCTCACGAAGCTGTAAGGACAAATTTACAAGGAGATAGAAATGGCACTGATGATCAACTCGGACTGTATCAACTGCGACGCGTGCGTGGAGGAGTGCCCAAACGGGGCCATCTCCCCGGGTGAAGAAATTTACGTCATCGATGCGAACAAATGCACGGAGTGCGTCGGTCATTACGAAAAATCGCAATGCGTAAAGACGTGTCAGGCGGATTGCATCGTCCCGGACCCGGCCCATCGGGAAAGCAAGGATCAGCTACAGGCGAAATACCAGCAACTGTCACTGTCTGCAGCATAGGCAACCGTCCATCGACGGACGGTTGAACCTGGAATTTTTGAAGCATTATTCAAAGGAGATCATGACATGCGTACTTTTATCATCCTGGCGACCTTCACCGAGCAAGGCCTCCGCAAACTGCAGGACACTACCGAGCGCGTACGGGCCTTCCGCCAAATGGCCGAGCAAAATGGCGTTACGGTGAAGGAAATATTCTGGACGCGCGGCGCCGTTGACCTCGTCACCGTGCTCGAAGCACCCGACGAGAGCAACGTCGCGAGCCTCACAGTGGCAGTGGATTCGCGCGGCAACGTAAGAACCCAGACCTTGCGGGCGTTCCCGGTGGAAGTGATGGAAGAGATGCTCGCCAAGGTGATGAAGGCCAGCGTCCCAGCCTAGATGAGACTGAGGATAGGGCCGTCATCTCCCTGCCGTCGAAACCCTGGAAGAAGGTCAGAATGGAGGAGGTGGCGGCGCATCGCTAACGCATCGTATTTCTGACCGAGTTTCCCTGCGAGGCGGACTTCCGCGAAGCAGTCGAGAAGAACATCCTTGCCAGCCTGGGTTCGAAGGACGAACCGGGCATGCCGGACTGGACTCACCCAACGTCACGCTGACGATACTCGATCTGCCCACGTTCAAGCGCAATCTGGTCTTTGCCTGCGTCATGATCGAACTCAAATAAACGACCGGTCTCGCAGGGGCGCCGCCCGTCACGGCCCGCGAACCGGAGCCCGGACGCGTCGGAATCAGCATTGGGCGGCGTTATGGTCACAACGTCACAAGCATGTGCCCGCAGTGCCTGAAGACAATTCCCGGCAAAGTCTCCTCCACCCCGGCCGGTGTCGCAATGAGCAAGACCTGTTCCGAACACGGCAAATTCGAATCCCTCATCGCCACTGACATTGCAAGTTACGAACGCATGCATCAGGCGCCGCGCTTCGTCAAGCTGCCTGCGCAGGTGAGCATGCCGGAGTCAAAGGGCTGCCCCGACGACTGCGGCCTCTGTCCCGCACACGACCAGCATACCTGCCTGGCCATTGTCGAAATCACCTGGCGCTGCAACCTGCCCTGCCCGATCTGTCTGGCCGATGCAACAGCCAAGGGATTCAAGCTGAGCCGGCCACAAGTGCGCGGCGCATTGCGGTCCCTGATAAATACCGAGGGCCAGCCCGTACCACTGCAATTCGTCGGAGGGGAGCCGACGCTCCACCCCGAATTGGCGGACATCCTGCGCGACGCCCGCGCGCTGGGCTACACGAAAATGGAGGTCGACAGCAACGGACTGCTGCTGGCTCGCGACCCACGCCTGGCAGTCGAATTGCAGGCTGCGGGGCTCACAGGTGTATAGCTCCAGATGGACGGCCTTGCCGCTGCGGAAAACCAATTCTTAGGCGGCCGCGATCTGCGCGCCGAAAGACTGCAAGCCATTGCGCACTGCCGTGATGCCGGCCTGCAGGTGGTTTTGGCCGTGACCATTATTCCCGGCGTCAACGACGAGTCGATCTGGTCCCTGATCCGCTTCGCCGCCGAACAGCGCCTGACCGGCATCAATTTTCAACCGGTGGTCCTGTCCGGTCGCTATCCGCCCGAACTGGCGCAGAGCGACCGTCGCTTTACGGCAACCCATTTCCTTCGCGCGATCGAAACGTAGAGCGGAGGACTGCTGCGCGCCACCGATCTGATGCCGATGTCCTGTCCTGAGCCGCGCTGCGGCTTGCTCGCCTACATTGTTGTCGACAAGGCCGGCCAATTGCTGCCGCTCAGCCTGCTGGTCGGCCACGTGCGCCTGCGCCAGCATGTCGCCGACATGAGCGACTGGGATGCTTTGCTGCGGCAACTGGGCTGCGACAGCAGCGGCTGCGCTTGTGGCGACAGTGACGGCGATGCACGCCAGAAGCTGGCCGCCGTGCTCGAGGGTGCCGAATTCTTTTCGGTCGGCTTTCACGGCATGATGGACGCGCTTTGCTTCGATCAGGAGCGTGCGCGCCGCTGCTGCGTACACAAACTCACGGCCGACGGCAGACTCATGCCGTTTTTCCTCTACAACATCAAGTACCGGCACGCGGAGAAACTGCCGGGCGACTGCGAAAAAGACCCGGGCGCGCAGTGAAACTTGCCGGCCAGCCGCCTGTGGTCTCGCCGGCTCGACGCGACGTCATACGTCGGGCAGTGAGCGCGACCTACACACATGCCGCCGCGCTGGCGGCCGCAGTTGATCCCGATCGTCCCTCCCCGCGTTCCTGCACGCCCCACAGCGGGCGAATCCGTCATGGATCTGGGAAGCGGCGCCGGCTTCGAATGCCTCGCCGCAGCAGTCGAGGTCGGCCGCGGCGGGCAGGTTGTCGGCATCGACATGACGCCAGACATGGTTCGCCTGGCGCGCCGCGATGCCGCCGATACGGGGGTCACGATCACGCATTTCCTGCAGGCGGACATGGAGTGTCTGCCGTTTCCCGACGCCTGCTTCGAGGTCGTGATTTCCAATTGCGCCATCAATCTGTGCGCCGAAAAGGCACGCGTGTTCGCCGAAGCCTGTCGCGTTCTCAAGCCGAACGGACGACTGGCCGTGGCCGACATAGTTGCCGTGGCGCCGCTGCCCGCAAGCGTCCAGGAGGATCTGGCGCTACACACCGACTGTGTAGCCGTGGCGATGCAGTTGGAGATGATCTCCGGCATGCTGGGCAAAGCCGGCTTCACCGCAGTGGAAATCGCCGTCGGCGAGCATAGCCGCCCCCTGCTCGAAACCTGGGCTCCTGACTCCGGCCTCGGACACTTCGTCGCAGCCGCAATCATTACCGCCAGGAAGCAGGCTGAGGCACTTCCCAAATAACCGGACGACAACGAGGGCGTCTGGATATGCTCATTCCAGCCCCCCCCCCGACGATGGGGGCAACAGCCGCGACAGCCTTCGTTATGCTTCGGGCTACAGGTGGCTCAAAGTCGATTTGTTACCGCCGGTGAAAAACATGAACAAGGCACTGTTAACGGTTTGGCAAGCATTGGAAAGCATGAGGAGGCAGACATGGATAATGGCTCATCGGCAAACAAGACCTGCTGGACGCTTATATGCCGTGATATCGGATGTGCAGTTCTGGCCTGCGCAATGTGGATAAGCACTTTCAGCCTGATATTTGTCGGCTATTGAAGAAGCCGTTCCATTACCCGACACCTTGAGGTGGGCGAGGCGTTCCTTGCCAAGGTGATGGCTCTGGCCGGGCATCCGACAAGGGGCGCCCGGCCCGCAACAGCGTTTCAACCCGCCAGGGCGGCCTTGATCTGCTCGAGCGTGGAAGGATCGTCAATCGTTGTCAGGTCCCCTGCATCGCGGCCTTCAGCGAGAGCCTGAATAGAACGACGCAGCATCTTGCCCGAGCGCGTCTTGGGCAGGCCGGTGACGAAATGAACCCGCTTCGGGCGCGCGATGGCGCCAAGATTGCCGTCGACCACCTTCTTTATTTCCGCTTCCAGCGCCGCACGCAGTTCAGGTGTGGCGATCCGCGCCGGATCCTTGACCACCGCAAAGGCAACGGGCTCCTGGCCTTTCAGTTGATCATTGACACCGACCACGGCGACCTCGGCAATGGCGCTGTGTCCCTGCACGGCCTCCTCGATCTCGCGGGTGCCCAGACGGTGTCCGGCGACATTGATGACGTCGTCGGTACGGCCGAGGATATAGTGATAGCCTTCCTCGTCCCTGATGCCCCAGTCGAAGGAAGAGTAAACCTGCGGTTCCTTGAACAGGCTGAAATAGGTGCTGACGAAACGGTCGTCGTCACCCCAGATGGTGGACAGGCAGCCGGGCGGCAAGGGCGGCACGATGCCGACGATGCCCTTTTCGTTGGGCTCGCATACCGTGCCGTCCTCGCGGAAAATGCGAAGGTCATAGCCATAGACGGGGAAGCTCGGCGTGCCGAACTTGATCTTGGTGTCCTCGACTCCGCGCACCGTCGACAGGATCGGCCAGCCGGTCTCGGTCTGCCAGTAGTTGTCGATCACCGGCAGCTTGAGTTCGCCCATGATCCATTCGTGGGTCGGCTGGTCCAGAGGTTCACCGGCCAGGAACAGGTGCTTGAGCTTGGACAAGTCGTACTTGTGCAGCCAGCTGTTGTCGCTCTTCTTCAGCACGCGAACCGCTGTCGGCGCCGAGCACATGACTGTCACCTGGTACTTCTCGACGCTCTGCCACCAGAAGCCCGGATCAGGACGTATCGGCGTGCCATCGTACATGATCGTGGCCATGCCGGCGATCAGCGGACCGTAAATGATGTAGCTGTGGCCTACCACCCAGCCGATGTCGGAGGTGGAGAACATGGTTTCCCCCTCGCCGCCGGTGAAAATGTGCTTCATCGAAGCGGCCAGCGCCACGGCGTAGCCGCCGGTGTCGCGCTGCACGCCTTTGGGTTTGCCGGTAGTGCCGGAGGTGTAGAGGATGTAGGACGGCTCGGTGGATTCCATCCACTCGCAGGGCACTTCGGCGTTCATGTGCTGCGCCCGCAGGGCGGCGTAATCGACATCACGGCCGGCGACCCTTGGCCAGTCCTTGTCCAGACCGCGGTCAACCATCAATATCTTTTCCGGCGGGAATTCCGCAAGCTTGCAGGCCTCGTCGAGCAAGTGCTTGTAGGGCACCGCCTTGCCGCCACGCATGCCCGCATCGCTGGAAACAATCAGTTTCGGCTTGGCATCGTCGATGCGGGTCGCCAGCGAACCGGAGGCGAAGCCGCCGAACACCACGGAATGAATGGCGCCGATACGGGCGCAGGCGAGGATGGCGAACGTGGCTTCGGCAATCATCGGCATGTAGATCAGAACACGGTCGCCTTTGACCACACCGAGGGACTGCATGATCGCCGCCGTGCGCATCACTTCGGACTTCAGTTCGGCAAAGGAATAACTCTTTTCCTCGTTGGTTTCGGTCGAGATATAAACCAGCGCGCGGTCATTCGGGCGCTTCGCGGCGTGGCGGTCGACCGCGTTATGGCAAAGGTTGGTCTTGCCGCCGACGAACCACTTTGCAAACGGCGGCCGGGAAAAATCGCAGATTTGCTGGGGTGGCGTCTGCCAGTCGATCAACCCGGCCTGTTCGGCCCAGAATTCATCGCGTTGGTTGATCGAGCGTTTGTGAAACTCGGCATACTTTCCCAAGACGATCCTCGCTTGGTTGTGTTCGGCTGTAATTGGAATGCTGATATCGGGGGCACCGCGTCACGCGGCGATATTCACCACAACGCGACCCTTGACACGGCCCTGCAGATAGTCGTCAAAGGCCGCTGGCAGATCGCTGAATGCTATTTCGCGCACCATCTGGCTGGATCCGGGTGCCAGATGCGCCGGCCGCATGTCGGTCGCCAAGAGCTGCCAGACGGCTGCCCGCTGGGCCATCGGACAATTGACGGAATCGATCCCGAGTAGACTGACGCCACGCAGGATGAAGGGCATCACGGTGGTGTTGAGCGTGTGACTGGCGGCCAGGCCGATGGAAGCCAGCGCGCCGCCCACCTTCATGGTGCTGGCCATCCAGGCCAGCAC
>VEPA01000256.1 GCA_012026675.1 Betaproteobacteria bacterium
GCTCGAAAAGGGAGATGGGCTCAATCGAATAACGTGTATAAGTATATGGTTTATATACTGGTTGGCCTTGTCAGGTTTTGTTGATGCCCCCAAATATGCCCCCATGACGAATATGTTGGGTATATTTTCTGTAGGAGGGAACCGGTCGCAGGGGAGACCTTTTGGCGCAGAATCCAGACCAGGTATGCCGCCGTCAGATCGTATGCGAGACGGTAGATATCGGCGAGGTAAAGTTCCGTTGGTTCCGTAGAATGAAAGAAAACGATACTTCGTCATTTTCATTTTCCACCTGTCCGCTACAGCCTCCCGCCACGGCTTGCGGACGGCTACAGGACTCCTGAACTAAATTCTCGGTGAGCAATTTCGAGATGATCCTGGTTTTTTCGGGCGGAACCGACGGAACTCACGGAACCGCCTTGTATGGCGCGGCTTTCGGTGGTTCCGCCAACATTTCGTATGACGGAACCGACGGAACCAGGAAGGCATGTCGGTGCCAATCGGCCGGCGGATAGGAACTTCGCGCCGACGAGGAGGAGTATGGCGAGGAGAAATCGTCCCTTGGGCTTGGAAACTTCGCTTCGCGCGATCAAAGTAGCTCGTCGATCCAATCCAGGGTCGCTCCCGCTCCACCCGCATCGCTCCCGCTCTCTACAGGTTGAACGAACACCCGCCGGTACGTCCCCCGGTTTGGGCGGCGGCGGCCATCGTCGATGGCGCCCTTGGAGACGAACCGCAGGAAGACCCTGCAAGCCAGGAATTGCTTGGCGCACGCATCGCGCCAACATTGTCCCGGAAGTGGCTGACTTCGCGTGGAATTCGCAATAGTCGACACGATTTTGGTGAATACCGCTTGTTTTGGGTGGCAATAAGTCGCTGCGCGCAATGACATTAATGCGCTGCAATCGATCAACAAGGAGCCTAGGGTATGTGACAAAACGCCGTGTAGATTCGGCAGAGAGAATACCCTGGGAAGGTTGCGACTGAAGCAATTGCATCCGGAGGTTGAAGAACTTAGCCATGGCGTAAGGCAAGCACCAGATGGATGACCAGCTGTCTACGAGATACCCATGGTTTTCGGTCGTTTCACGGACGATGGTCGCTCTCGTCGGGCTCGGTTTGGCAAGTTCGCTTGCGTCGACTTCCGGCCAAGCGGCCGCTCAGGGACTTACGGCTCCACTTGCACCCCTCCCCGTTGCGGTAGAGGAGAACACCGAAAAAGTGGCGTTGGGTGAAAAATTGTTTCTCGACCCCAGGCTCTCCCATCAGGGACGAAATGCCTGCGTGAGTTGCCACCCCCTGGACCGCGGAGCCATGGATGGAAAAATCCGCGGCGAAAGCGCTTACGGTTCTGCCCCTCTGCGGAATACGCCTTCCCTGTTCAACGTCGCCTTCAACTACTTCTACAACTGGGATGGAGGAGCTACCACACTCGAATACCAAACGGAAAAAGCATTGCTGAATCCGAAGATCATGAATATGAAATGGCCGGAACTGTTGGCCTTTCTGGGCGCAGAGCCCGAGTATTCGCGCGCTTTCAGCGATGCATACCCCGATGGCCTCAACCGGAACAATGTGCTGAACGCATTGGCCAGTTTTGAACGCAGTTTGGTAACTCCCAATGCCCGCTTCGATCGCTATCTCCGAGGTGAAAAGCACGCGCTGGATGCCTCCGAAGAACACGGCTATCGGTTATTCACGGTCATGGGATGCGTGGCTTGCCATCAGGGAATCAACTTGGGTGGAAATCTATTCCAACGATTCGGGATATTTGGAAGTTCGAAGCCAGATCATGAAGACGTCGACGCCGGACGTTACGAGATAACCCGAGACGAAGGCGACCGCGGTGTTTTCCGCGTTCCCAGCCTGAGAAACGTGGCGGTCACCGCCCCCTTCTTCCATGATGGACGCGCCGCAACCCTGGAACAAGCCGTAGACATTATGGCGCAACGGCAACTGGGGAGAGTCCTCTCGCCGGCAGACCGCGACGCGATGGTCCGGTTTCTGAACACGCTGACGGGAGAGTACCGGGGTCTGCCTGAGGGTGGCGAGAGGCCGAGAGTCCGATGAGATCGGCTACCTGGAAACCCGCCTTGATCGTCGCCCTTTTGCTTTTACTGCTGACCTACCTGTGGGCACAAAGCAGAAGTCCGCATCTGGAACGACAAATCCGCTGGCACGAAACAGCGCGGACCCTGGAGCTTTACGACGCCGAGCTCATGCGCGACGTGCTCTTGGCCCGTGCTGGACTGCTGTCCAACTACGATTCGCTAAGCCAGACCGGCCAAGCCCTGATGCGACTCGCGAGGGAGCTGCGAACAGAGTTCGGCAGCGATTCCGCCGATATTTTAGCGGCCACTACTTTGGTCGCGCCCACCGACACTCTGATTGGGACCTTGGAGGGTAAGCTGGTTCGCGTTGAGCACTTCAAATCGGACAACGCCTTGCTGCGAAACTCGGTCATGTACTTTCATCTCGCCGGGCGGGTTCTTCGTAGCCGCGCGAATCGGAGGGACGCGGCGCAGATCGGTCGGTTGTGGCAAGCGATGCTGAGCTACATCAACACGCTTGATCCAGAGCTGATTGGGGAAATCCACAGAGATCTCGATCAGTTGGACGACACCCCCTCGCTGCGGGAGCAGTCTCAAACGCTGATTGTTCACGGACGATTGATTGTCGAACTCTTGCCCAGGCTCGATCTGTTGTTGCGGGACATCATCGGCTCGTCGAGCGTCGCCGAGATCGGCGTCCTGCAGAATGCCCTGCAAGCGTATGGGCAAAAAGTCGAGGCAACTGCTCAGGCGTTCCGACTTTCGCTGTATCTGGTCGCGGTGGTTCTGGTCGGTTACTTGCTCTATCAGTTCGTACGGCTCAGAACCTATACCCTGTATTTGCGGCAAGCCCATGGGCGCTTGCAGCGGGAGAGCATGGGGCGCAAGCAGGCGGAAGCGTCTTTGCGGGAGAGCGATGAACGCCTTCGGGCCATGACGGAATCAGCGCACGAGGCCATCATTTCCACCGACGATGCCGGAAACATCGTGTCATGGAATCGGGGCGCGACGGTCATGTTCGGCTACGCAACTGACGATGCACTGAATACCCCGCTGTGCCGCCTGTTGTCTTCCCGCCGCCATCCCGCACAACCGGCGATATTCGCAGCAGCATCCTTTACCGCCGATACGGTTGAACTGACCGGAGTGCATCGTGATGGCAGCGAAATTCCCCTGGAAGTTTCGCTTTCGAACTGGTCCCGCGGGACGGCGCGGTACGTGACCGCCATCATGCGCGACATCAGCACCCGCAAGCACCTCCTAGAAACCGCCCGACAACAGGAGCTGAAGCTCATCCAGACCAACAAGATGACGGCGCTGGGAACTTTGGTGTCGGGTGTGGCCCACGAGATCAACAATCCCAATCACCTGATCTTGATGAACTCCGGGATCTTGGCCGACGTTTGGAACGACGCGCGGGAAATCCTCGACATCCACGCGATCGGGGCCGGCGCATTCAAACTTGGTGGACTCCCGTATGACGAGATGCGCGAGAGTCTTCCGCAACTCATCAAAAATATCCGTGATGGCGCGAGCCGTATCGAACGCATTGTTGCCGACTTAAAGAACTTCGCGCGTCCCCGGAAATTGGGTGAACCAGCCGTCTTTTCGCTGAATGAAGCCGTGGAACATGCCATGCGCTTGCTAAACCACCTCATCGGCCGCAAAACCGCGCGTTTCCAGACTCGGTTGGCGGAGCATTTACCCCCGATACGCGGAGACGCGCAGCAGGCCGAGCAGATCATCGTGAATCTCCTCGTCAATGCCCTGGAAGCCCTGCCCGATCCCAGTTGCGGCGTGTCCCTGTCAACATTCGCGGTAGCCGCCGCGCGCTCGGTCGGTCTGGAGGTTCGCGATGAAGGGATTGGTATCGCGCCGGAGCACCTGGAACATCTCTGCGATCCATTCTTCACCACCAAGCAGGAACAGGGCGGGACCGGCCTGGGACTTGCGATTACCGCATCGCTCGTGCGCACCCACGGAGGCCGGCTCAGCTTTTCTTCGGAACCGGGCAAAGGGACCTGCGTCCGGGTGTGGTTTCCCGAAGAGCTTCCTCAAGACTCGGGCGAGAACGTCCAGGCGCCTGCTCTATCGGAGTTGCGCATGCCGTTTCCGCAGGAACCACCGCCCCAAGTCTACCCAGCGTCTTGAGCGGACGCCTAAATCCTCATCAAACCTTCGGTACCGCGTCATGTCAAACAACCTGCTCTCCGAACCCTCCGTCCTGCTGGTCGATGACGAGGCACAGCTATTACAAAGTGCCAGCATCGTGTTGCGAGCCTCTGGTATCTCCGAAGTGCTCATGCTGGACGATGCAAGAAAGGTATTGCCATTGCTGGCAAGCCGAACAGTCGGAGTGATCGTCCTGGATTTGTCGATGCCCCATATCTCGGGCCGGGAGATCCTGGAAAGGCTGGCGGCGGATTACCCGGATATCCCGGTCATCTTGATGACGGCTACCAACGATCTGGAAACCGCGGTGCGCTGTATGCAGGCGGGTGCCAGCGACTATCTGGTCAAACCGGTGGACGGCGAGCGGCTTGTTGCGTCGGTCCGGCGTGCCTTGGAAATTCGTGCCTTGCGCACGGAGTTGTTCGCTCTCAAGGAACGCCTGCTGGCGGACAGCCCCCACAAGCCCGCAGCATTTGCCGAAATCGTCACGCAAAACCCGGCGATGTTCGCGATCTTTCGCTATATCGAGGCGATCGCGTCCTCTTCTCCCCAGCCGGTGCTGATTACCGGGGAAACTGGAACCGGTAAGGAACTCATCGCTAAGGCCCTGCACCGGTTGTCGGGCCGTCCCGGTAACCTGGTCGCAGTCAATGTCGCCGGGCTGGACGACACCTTGTTCTCGGACACCTTGTTCGGCCATGCCAGAGGAGCTTTTACCGGCGCCGACCGCCCGCGGGAGGGACTGATCGCGAGCGCCGGCGATGGCACGCTATTTCTCGACGAGGTCGGCGATCTCTCGATGGCGTCCCAGGTCAAACTGTTGCGCCTGTTGCAGGACGGAACCTACTATCCGATTGGTTCGGATCGCCCCCAGCGGAGTCGCGCGCGGGTGGTGGTCGCCACCCACTGCGATGTTCGCACCGATGTCGATCGCGGAAAGTTTCGCAAGGATTTGTACTTTCGGCTCCGCACCCACCATATCCAGCTTCCGCCGCTGCGTGCCCGCCTCGAAGATCTGCCGCACCTGGTTGCGCATTTTGTCGAGAAAGCGGCCAAGTCCCTGGGCAAACCGGCACCCAGCGTGCCTTTGCCCCTCTACCAGTGGCTCAGGAATTACCCTTTCCCCGGCAATATCCGCGAATTGGAAGGGATGGTCTTCGATGCCGTTGCCCGTTGCCGGGGGACGGTCTTGCCCTTGCAGAGTTTCAAGGAGGCCGGTTCCGCCGGCAACCCGCCCCTTGCATCCCCCGAATGGGAGCACATTGCCGCTGGGCCGGCTTGGCTACCCGACGCGCTCCCCACCCTGAAGGACGCCGAGGACGCGCTGATGGTCGAAGCCTTGCGTCGCGCCGACGGCAATCAAGGCGTGGCTGCCAACCTGCTCGGCATCTCGCGGCAAGCCTTGAACAAGCGCCTGACACGGCGCGGCCCGGCCGGTTTCTCAGCCGATCTGCAGCATTAGGCGCGCGTAACGTCCGATCGTGCAAGCGCGGTCGCCGAAGTAGGCGATGACCGGAGCGCAGCTTCCCGGCAATGACGCTTGCCCCGTTCCTCCTCGTAAGACCTGATGCCGCCTGCCCTGCGACGAAAGTTGCACGGGCGACATCCTGCACATTGCCACCACAAGCGGCGCCAAAGCCTGCTCCTCCGATCTTGGGGCGCTTGCTGCGGCAGCCGATACATCCTCGAACCGCAACTTTCGTCGCAGGGTCGAGCCCACCCCAGAAATGCGGGAAACGCCAATATACCGTTGGGTTTAAAGTAAAAATCGACCGGCCTGCGGTTTGGCCCGATGCTCGCAATATTCAACTCGTCGGTCTTGCCGGAACGTCCGACAGACTCCCAGGAATTTTCAGTTCGGAAAAACTTTTGAGGACTGTGTTATGAACACTTTGAGACATTTCTTGCCGTCGGGCACCTTCATGGGTGCCATGAGCCGGTGGCTACGGCAGTGCTCGCTGCGCGAGCTCTCAATCTGCGTCGTGCTGCTCGGCGCGTTGATGGGGGGCTGCGGATTCACAGCACGCGCGTATTCCCACTGCGGTGAACCGGACTCGCCGGACTACATTACCTGTACGATCAACGCGTCGGCAATCGTCCCGGTCGGATCCGATACCCGGAAGATCGTGTACGAAGCGCCGGGACTGATTCGCGTCGTACACGGGACCAGTTGTGTCTCTCGGCCGAGTGCGTGGATATCCGGAGACGACAACCTGCTCGGCTTTCGCGTCCAACAGCAGGAAAGTGTCCCTTTGACCATTGCCGACAGCGGCACGGTGTTCTTGAACGGTTGGGACCTGCGCTACCACAACGACGACCATCACCTGCAAGGCTTCGGCGCGGCCATCGCGAACATCACCGAGGCGCGCGATCCGAACAGCGGCCAGTTCGTGTTGAACTGGGACGCTGGCGGGGTACTGAGCGATGAGAACGGCGACGATCCTTACGACATGTGTTATTCGTACACGGTCGTGTTCTGGAATCGCAGCTCGATCGCCTTCGATGCGGTCGCCCTGGCGCGCAGCCTGCCCTTTCGGCACCCAAGCGGGTCCGATCCCGGCAATGACACGGCATTGCGCGAACTGCCGGGCTTTTCCGACAACGCCTACGGCCAAGGCGTCGTGTTGCCGCAAGGCTTCGCGCAGCTATGGACCACCGATGGCGATCACCACTTGCTCCAGTCCGGCTTCGACTTGGGCACGCCAACAGTCGTCAACAACGACCTGTCGTGGACATCGCGCACGCTGCTAAAGGACAACGATCAACGCCGTGACTACATGGGGGCGGAGCTGGTAACGGTGCTGAGCTACGAAAGCCCGAAGATGTTGCATCCCCAGACCGTCATGGTCGAGTCGCCCAACGGATGGGTGCCGGCCACCAACGAGGTCCCGCTGGCGCCCCAGGATTCGAGCTGGTTCTGCACCGGCATCGGAAATCCAACGGGCGAAGCGCATTATCGCATCGACAACGTGCCGCTCGAATACGCCGTACCCGTACTGCGTGGCTGGGAGCTGGGCTATTTGTGCAGCGACAACCATGTGCGGCACATGGGAGCTTCGATCACCGACTTCCATTTCGAACGCGCTGACAACGCGACCAGCGGGACCTTGTTCTACACGCTCTCGCTGCCGCTTTCCGACGACAGCGGCAACCTCGACTATGCGCGCGCCGTTGTCGACGTCTTCGGCATGAACGCGCTCGGCGCGGGTCCCCATCCCATCGACGTACCCGGCACGAATCATCCGTTCACGCCCTTGCCCTGCACCTTCGGCAGTACAACCATCGCCGACGGCGATTCCGTGAGGGCGTACCTGGAATCTTCGCCACCGGTGTGCGAACCCTGCCAATCCGAGGCCCGCGTCTGCAGTAACGGCACCTTGAGCGGATCGTTCACAAGCGAGTCTTGTACCGTCCGCCGGCCCGGCAGAGGTCAGGTGTGCCCGTGAAGATAGGAGGCACTGGACATTCGCCGATGCGCGTCGATCAATGCGATCGACCGCCCTGTCACACATTCGAAATTCACGGAGTAATCCCATGTCCCGACTGACACTGCAAGTTCATGCACCCCAACCCAACGCACTGCTGATGCCGGGTGACGTCATCACTGTCACAGGCGTGGCAGCCGGTTTCCGTGGCGCCGAACCGGTCTCCATCGACTCGGTGACCGTGGCCCTGGCGGGCGTGCAGGTCGACGCGACTCTGAAGCGTGTGCCACGACCGGCTGTTCTCACCAAGCAGTTTGAGGCCAATCTGACCGTACCCGCCGTCGTGGGTATTCAGCAAGTCGTTGTCGCCGCCGTCGGCGACAACCAGGAGACCGTCGAGGTCGACGTGCCGGTCGTGGTTCGCACGCCCGTCGTGCCGATGCCTTGGGCCAACAGCCAACTCGCGGCACCGGGTTCGCTGCCTGCGGGCGCTCGCCTGACCGCTATCGCCAAGCCGGTGGGCTGCGAGCTCTGGTGGATCGGTACCGATGGCGCGGTCAACGGATTCTGGAGCGAACCGGGAACGGCTTGGTCCAGCTATCAGCTTGCCGGTCCAGGCAGTGCCGCCGCCGCAGGCGGCATCAGTGCGATCTCTAAAGGCGGCGATGTGATGGAAGTCTGGTGGATCGGATTTGATGGTTCGGTTCAGGCCACCTATCACGACGGATACTGGTTACCGTACACGCTGGCGGGTGCCGGCAGCGCGTCGCTCTCTGGCGGCATCTCAGGCATCTGGAAGGGCGGCGATGTGATGGAGGCGTGGTGGATTGGGCCCGATGGCTCGGTCCAGGCTGCCTACCACGAGGGCGAGTGGCGCACCTATACCCTGGCGGGCGCCGGCAGCGCGTCAC
>VEPA01000245.1 GCA_012026675.1 Betaproteobacteria bacterium
CCTGCCCTTCACCTTTTGGGGCCTCGTCGTCGCCTCCGTGTTCTATTCGATGCCTTTCGTCGTGCAGCCGATCCAGAACGCCTTCGAGGCCATCGGCGAGCGGCCGCTGGAAGCCGCCGCCACCTTGCGCGCCTCGCCGCTCGACGCCTTCTTCAGCGTCGCCCTGCCGCTGGCGAAACCGGGCTTCCTTACCGCGACGATACTGGGCTTCGCCCACACCGTCGGCGAATTCGGCGTGGTGCTGATGATAGGCGGCAACATCCCGGAGAAAACCCGCGTCGTCTCGGTGCTGATCTACGACCACGTCGAGGCCCTCGAATACGGCCAGGCGCACTGGCTCGCCGGCAGCATGCTGGCCTTCTCCTTCCTCGTGCTGCTGGCGCTGTACACGCTCACCGGACGCAAGGCCCGATGAGCATCCTGGCGCGGTTCCGCCTGGCCTACAGCGACTTCACGCTCGATGTCGACCTCGACCTGCCGGGCAGCGGCGTCACGGCCGTGTTCGGCAGGTCGGGCTGCGGCAAGACCACGCTGCTCCGCTGCATTGCCGGCCTTGAGCGCAGCGACGGCCGCCTCGACGTAAATGGCGAGCTGTGGCAGGGCGGCGGCACGTTCGTGCCGACCCATCGGCGACCGCTGGGCTATGTGTTCCAGGATGCACGCCTGTTCGCGCACCTGAGCGTGCGCCGCAACCTCGACTACGGCGCGCGACGCGCATTGCGCCGTGCTGCCAGCGCCGACTCCCGGAGTCTTGATTCGGTCGTCGAGCTGCTCGGCCTCGGCCCCCTGCTCGACCGCCTGCCCGAGCGTCTTTCGGGCGGCGAACAGCAGCGCGTCGCCATCGCCCGCGCCCTGCTCACGGCGCCGCGCCTGCTGCTGATGGACGAGCCGCTGGCCTCGCTCGACGTCACCCGCAAGCAGGAATTCCTGCCCTGGCTGGAACGCCTGCGCGACGAACTCGATATTCCGGTGGTCTATGTCAGCCACGCCCCGGACGAGGTCGCACGACTCGCCGACCACCTCGTCGTCATGGAAGGCGGCCGCGCCGTGGCGCAGGGGCCGCTGGCCGAAACCCTGGCGCGCATCGACTTGCCGATCCGCCTCGGCGAGGATGCCGGCGCGGTATTCGCGGCGACGGTGGCCGAGCGCGATGCCGAGTGGCACCTGGCGCGCGTCGAGTTCGAGGGCGGCGAACTTTGGGTGCGCGACAGCGGCGTGCCGGTGGGGCGCCGCGTGCGCGTGCGCATCCTGGCGCGCGACGTCTCGATCGCCAACAGCCGCCACGACGACGTCAGCATCATGAATTTGCTGCCGGCCACCGTGATCGCGCACGCCGGCGAGGACCATCCGTCGGCGGTGCTGCTGCAGCTGCGCATCGGCGCAACCACCTTGCTGGCGCGCCTGACGCGGCGCTCAGCACAGCGCCTCGACCTCGCTCCAGGGCGAGAGGTCTGGGTGCAGATCAAGGCCGTGGCCCTGATCGGCTGACACCTTGTGAATAAATCTGCTGCGCGTGCCGGATCGGGGCTTGGGCGGTGCTCGCTATCCTCGGCGGCGGCCACGGCCGGCGCCTGGTCGAGCATGTGCTGGACTGGGCGCGCGGACAGTGCATGAGCCGCGTCACCCTGCTCGCCGACAAGGACAACGCCGCCACGCTGGACTTCTACTGGCGGCTCGGCTTCGAAGAGTCGGCGATGGCGGTACGGCGCAAGCGGCTGTAGGCCATCGGCCCGCACCGTTACAGTGACTTGCCTACCCAACTTGGTGCAGGTTGCCGGCGCCCGCCAGCGCGATATCGCCCGGCAGCGGGCTCCTGCCACGAGCGCGTGAAGGAATGACAATTGCTTTGTTCCGGTTGTCGTCTTACCGGAAGGGGTCATTCGTGGCTGATTCAAGCTCTCCTGCGGCATCCCGCTCACCGATCGAGCACTACCTTCAGCAACTGCATGCACGCTATGCGGCGCTCGACGAAGGCCGGGTCGCCGACTACATCCCCGAACTGGCCAAAGCCCGGCCGGACTGGTTCGGCATCTGCATCGCCACCCGCGACGGGCATATCTACGAGGTCGGCGATACCCGCCAGCACTTCACCATCCAGTCGATCTCCAAGGCGCTGTCCTACGGCCTGGCGCTCGAAGACCGGGGCGAGAAACACGTGCTCGAACGGATCAGCGTCGAACCGTCCGGCGATGCCTTCAATGCCATCAGCCTGAAATCTGGATCCGGCGCGCCTTACAACCCGATGATCAATGCCGGCGCCATCGCCACCTGCGGCCAGGTAATGCCCAAGGGCAACGCGACGCGCATCGAGCGCATCCTGGCCTACCTCTCCGGCTGCGCCGGACGCACGCTCGACATCGATCAGGCGGTCTACCTGTCGGAGAGCGAAACCGGCCACCGCAACCGGGCGATCGGCTGGATGCTGCGAAATTTCGGCATCATCGAAGAAGAACCGACCGAGATCCTGGAGACCTACTTCCAGCAATGCGCGATCCGTGTCACCTGCCGCGACCTGGCGCTGATGGGGGCGACCCTGGCGAACAACGGCCGCAATCCGCTGACGCGCGAACAGGCCATTGCGCCCGAATACGTTGACAACGTGCTGTCGGTGATGTCGAGCTGCGGCATGTACGACTTCTCCGGCGAGTGGCTCTACCGCGTCGGCCTGCCGGCGAAGAGCGGCGTCGGCGGCGGCATCCTGGCCGTGTTGCCCGGCCAGCTCGGCATCGGCATCTTCTCGCCGCCGCTCGATGCCCAGGGCAACAGCGTGCGCGGCATCAGGGTTTGCGCGGACTTGTCGCGCGAACTCGCGCTGCACCTGTTCGCTGGTGGTGCGGCGCCCCAGTCGGCCTTGCGCCTGAGCTATGACGGCAGCCAGGTCTCCTCGGCGCGGCGCCGTCCCCGCCTGCACCAGCAGACGCTGCGTGCCAGCGGACACCGCATTCGCATGCTCGAATTGCAGGGTGAGCTGATCTTTTCAAGCCTTGAGCCCATCGTGCGCCTGGCGCTGAAGCAGGCACCCTACTGCCAGTACCTGGTGCTCAATTTTCGCAACGTGGCCAGCATCGACGAGGTCGCCGCCAGGCTGGTCACCGAGCTGCAGGCCAGCCTCGCGGCACAGGGCGTGGCGCTGGTGTTCTGTCGGGCCTCCAAACTGGCGGCAAAGCTGGTCGCCCAGGGCGTGGCACAAACTTCGTTCTTTGCCAACAGCGATGCTGCGCTTGAGCATTGCGAAAATGCATTGCTGCAAGGCATGTTCGGCGAACGCTGGGATGACTCGCCGGCCGTGTCCCTTGCCGACACCTTCCTGTTGTCCGGCCTGGCCGCGGAGGATCTGGACTGGCTCGATGCCGAGATGGGTACGCAAACGGCGGGACCGGGCGATGTCATCATTCGCGCCGGCGACGACGCCGACACGCTCTATCTGTTGCTCTCGGGCTCGATCGAAGTGCGCCTGCCCAACGACGCCGGACTTGGCGCCAGGCGGCTCGATGTGTTCATAGCGGGAATGAGTTTCGGCGAAATGGGCTTCCTCGACGGCTCCCCGCGTTCGGCCGATATCGTGGCCCTGGAGCCGGCAAGCTACCGTGTGATCGACAGGGCCCTGTTCAGCCGGCTGGGGCATGAACGCCCCCACACCAAGATCAAGCTGCTTGAACAGCTGGCACAGCAGTTGTCGGCCAAAGTACGCCGGTCCAACGCCGAAGCGAGGGCATTCAAGGGCTGAGAAGCCGCCATCCGCGGTACCTCCGGGGGGCGCCGATCAGAAGCTGTAGGGCTGGTACAGCCAGTCCTTGATCACCGCGGCATCGCGGTCCGGCAGCGCGGAGCAACCACACTTCAGCCACGCTCAGGCCCGCAGTTCCGCCGTGACAAAGGGAAGGCGGCCGGGATATTTTCCGGTCGCGGCGCCGATGGCATTGGCCACCGCCGGCGCCAGTGGCGGCACGCCCGGTTCGCCGATGCCCGTCGGCTTGGCCGTGGAGGGCAGGATGTGCACCTCGACCCGCGGCATCTCATTGATGCGCAACAGCGGAAAGCCGTCGAAATTGCCCTGCACCACGGCGCCGTCCTTCAGCGTGATTTCGCCGTACAGCGCAGCCGAGAGGGCGAAGCCCACCGCGCCCTCGACCTGCGAACGGACGTTGTCGGGATTGACCGCGATGCCGCAATCGACGGCGCAGACGACGCGATCGACCTTGAGCGAGCCGTCGGCCGCCACCGTTACCTCGGCCACCTGGGCCACATAGCTGTGGAAGGACTCATGAACCGCAACGCCACGCCCGCGCCGCGTGCCCGGCGCGCCCGGCTTGAGCGGCGTGCCCCAACCGGCTTTCTCGGCGGCGAGCCTGAGCACGCCGCTGTGACGCGGCTTGTCGCCCAGCAGTTCGAGGCGCAGGGCGACGGGGTCCTTGCCGCTCGCCTTGGCCACGAGGTCGAGGAAGACCTCAGTCGAATAGGCGGTGTGGGACGAGCCGACCGAACGCCACCAGAGCACCGGAACATCGATGTCCTTGGGCGTATGCAGGTCGCCGCGCAAGTTGGGGATGGCATAAGGCAGGTTGGCCGCCCCTTCCACCGAGACCGCATCGATGCCGTCCTTGACCATGGCCGCGAAGGGCGAGCCGGTCAGGATCGACTGGCCGACCAGCCGGTGCCGCCAGCCGGTCAGCTTGCCGCTGGCATCGAGCGCGGCTTCCATGGTGTGGTGGAACAGCGGCCGGTAATATCCCGCACGCATGTCGTCTTCGCGCAGCCAGACCAGCTTGACCGGCGCCTTGCCGCCGCTGGCCTTGACGATGTGCGCAGCCTCGACGACGTAGTCAGACTTGGTGTTGGCGCGGCGGCCGAAGCTGCCGCCGGCATACAGCATGTTGATCTTCACCTGTTCCGGCTTGAGGCCGAATATGCCGGCGAGCTGGTGCTGGTCGCCGGTGTGCATCTGTTCGCCGTTCCACACCTCGCAACCTTCGGCGCTCAGGCGAATCACGCAGTTCATCGGCTCCATGGCCGCATGGGCGATGTAGGGAAAGTCATAGGCGGCCTTGACGACTTTTGCCGCTCCCGCGAAGGCCTTGTCCGTGTCGCCGGCCTGATGCGCCACGAGTCCAGGCTGTTTGGCCAGCTCGCGATAGCGCGCCAGGATCTCTTCGCTGCCGAGCTTGAATGCCCGGCTTTCGTCCCAGTCGACACGCAGCGCGTCGCGTCCCTTCTTCGCGCTCCATGTATCGCTCGCCAGCACCGCCACGCCCGAAGGAATCTGCACCACGTCGCCCACGCCCTTGACGCGTTTTGCCGCGCCGGCATCGAAGCTTTTCACCGTGGCGCCGAACCGCGGCGGATGCGCGACGACCGCAACCAGCATTCCGGGCAAGCGGATGTCCTGGGTGAAGACGGCCCGACCGTTGGTCTTGTCGGCACTGTCCTTGCGCGGCGCATGCTTGCCGATCAGGCGGAAATCCTTTGGCTCCTTGAGCACCACGTTCACCGGCACGGCTTGCTGCGAGGCCTCCGCGGCCAGTTCGCCGAAACGCAGCCTGCGCTTCGATGGCACATGGCTGACCACGCCGTCGCGCACCGTGATCTCCGCCGCCGGTACCTTCCAGCGCTGCGCCGCCGCATTGACCAGCATCGCCCTGGCGCTGGCGCCGGCCTGGCGCAACTGGTCCCAGGAATTGGCGATCGCGGTGCTGCCGCCGGTGCCCTGCGCCGGCCCCCAGAACAGGTTGTTGTAGCGCGAGGCATCGGCCGGCGCGCCTTCGATGCGCACCGTTTTCCAGGCGGCATCGAGTTCCTCGGCGAGGATGGTTCCCAGCCCGGTGTAAGTGCCCTGCCCCATCTCAAGGTGCTTGGCGATGACGGTCACGCTGTTGTCGCTGCCGATGCGCAGGAAGGCATTCGGCTCGAAGGGCACCACCGCGGCGGCAGTCTTTCCCGCCGCGGCCGGCGCCGCCAGGGCAGGCAGGCAGAAGCTCAGCGTCAATCCGGCGACGCCTTGCAGGAAACTGCGCCGGCTCACATTCTCGATCTGCATAGTCGACATGTCGGCTCCTAGGCGAGGGATTTGGCCGCGAGGTGAACGGCCGCACGGATGCGTACATAGGTCGCGCAGCGGCACAGGTTGCCCGACAGGGCGTTGTCGATGTCGGCGTCGGTCGGCTTGCGGTTCTGGCTCAGCAGTGCAATGGCGCCCATGATCTGTCCCGACTGGCAATAGCCGCACTGCACCACGTCAAGCTTGCGCCACGCCTCCTGCACGGCCTTGCCGACGCGCGACTGGTCGGCCGTTTCGATGGTGGTGACCTTGCGTCCCGCTACGGCCGAAACCGGCGTCACGCAAGCACGCATGGGCGCGCCATCGACATGCACCGTGCACACACCGCACAGCGCCTGGCCGCAGCCGTATTTGGTCCCGGTCAGGCCCAGGGTGTCGCGCAGCACCCAGAGCAGCGGTGTGTCCGCGGCGACATCGACCGATTGAGGCTTGCCATTGACGTTGAGCTGGATCATGAACTCGCTCCTGCGTTGGATTTGAGGACCCCGTGCAGGGGATGCACGGATGGGCAGACAAGGTCAGCGCACGTCAGCGCATTGCTGCCGGGAAATATGCTAACAGAAGCGCAGCGCTCGACGCATCGGCTGCGGCAAGCGAATGTTCCCTACAGAAATAGTGGTCATCGCACACCAGGCGGCACCGCATGCGAGGCAAACCCGGCGCGCGGCTTCCGCAAGTCCACCTCATCGCCGAGTATCCGGGCCGCTTCGTTCAGCAATACGTCCTCGGTCGTTTTATCCACTTTGTCGGCGGCCAGTTGATTGGCAAGATCGCGCTCGCCGGCCTGCAGGCCATCGTCCCGAACTACATTGGTCCTCCTTGGCCCCCGGGAACTCTTGCCAACATCGTCCCGCGCTTCGCGGGAAGCCAGCCTGGCTTCCTGAACATCCCGTTCCTGGCGTCGTTCCGCTTCGTTCAGCGACACCAGATTCTTTTTGCGCTGAGAATTCACTTCGGCGATGTCTTCCTGCAGGGACTGAAACCCCTGGTCCTTGCTGACGCGGACTTCATGGCGTTTCTGCAGGATCGGCAGCCGACTTTTCAAGGCCCCCGCCGGCGAATAATCAAGCGCCTTGATCTGTGTCCAGGGCAAGGCATTGTCGTAACTCGCTTCGCCAAAGTCCGCCGCATCGTCAATTGCGGGCAGGAGGATGTCGGGTGTCACGCCGCGCAGTTGGGTGGTATCTCCATTTATGCGAAAGAACTGGGCGACGGTCAATTTCAGTTCGCCGAATTTTTGCTTGCCGTTCTTGGCGAAGTCATCGAGATTGATCATGGCTTGCACGGTACCTTTGCCAAAACTCGGCTCACCGATCACCAATCCCCGGCCGTAATCCTGAATGGCCGCGGCAAAAATCTCCGAAGCGGATGCCGAGGCTCGATTGATCACGACACCCAGGGGGCCGTCCCAGGCAACGCCGGCCTTGGTATCGCGTTCGACAGCGATCCTGCCGCGGGCATCGCGCTGCTGAACTACCGGCCCCTTGTCGATAAACAAGCCGGTGAGTTCAACCGCTTCCTTCAGGGAGCCACCGCCGTTATTGCGCAAATCGATCAATACGCTGTCCACCCTGGCCTTTTTCAACTCGTCCAGCAGGCGAGCCACATCGCGTGTCGCGCTCCTGAAGTCACGGACTCCTCTTTGTCGGGCGTCGAAATCCTCATAGAAGCCCGGAAGCGATATCACGCCGACCTGGCGCGTGGCCTTTCCGTCCGTCACCGTAAGGATGGTCTTCTTGGCCGCCTGGTCTTCCAGACGGATCTTTTTCCGAATGAGTGAGACCAGTTTATGTTTGCCGTCCGGACCGGCTTCCGCCGGCAGCACGTCGAGCTGGACAATTGAATCAGCAGTACCGCGAATCAGGGCAACGGCGTCGTCCAGGCGCCAGCCCAGGACGTCCGTCATGGGGCCGCTGCTGCCCTGGGCAACGCCGAGAATGCGGTCCCCGCTTTTCAGCTGGCCCGAAAGAGCGGCAGGGCCGCCCGGCACAAGTTCCCGAATCGTGACGTAGTCATCCTTCTCCATCAACGATGCGCCGATCCCGACCAGAGACAATTTCATGGAAATGTCGAAGTCCTCGGCAGCCCGCGCTCCCATGTAGTTGGTATGGGGCTCGATGGACATGGTGTAGGCGTTCATGAACACCTCAAAAGCGTCCTTGCTCGTGGTCCGCCCGATGCGCTTGAGGGCATTGTCGTAACGCTTCTCCAGAGTCGCCGCGATGGCTTTGTCGTCTTTCCCGGCGAGTTTGAGACGTAGCCAGTCGTTCTTGACCCGCTTGCGCCACTGCTCGCGCATTTCCATCTCGGATTTCAGCCAGGGTTCCTTGTCGTGAGCATATTGATAGTCTTCCTTCTGCCGGAAATCAAATCCCTCCGCGAGCAAGCTGCGGGCGTAGGAAAATCTCTCGAATACCCGCTGCGCGTAGAGATTGAAAATGGCGAAGGGCGCGCCAAGGTCTTCATTGATGATGGCGTCGTCGAGTACAGTGCGGAAACGGGTCAGTTGGTCGATGTCAGCCTGGACGAAGTACAGCTTTTCGGAATCGAGCGACTTCAGATAGTGGCCAAGAATTTTCTCGGACAAGGCATCGTCGAGAGGCACCGATTTATAGTGATAGCGGCTTAGCACTTCAGCCGCCAGGTGTGCCGCCTGGGCCTGCTGCTGTGATGGTTTCAATTCAGGCGGAGGCGACCTTCCCGAATCGAACGCTGCGGCGTGCGCCGTCGTGATCAACGCGAAAACGATCCATAGCAGCCTGTTTTTCATCGATGCTCCATTGCAATGCGTCGCGAAGTGTTCCGCCCAAATTATTCCGCACAAACTGCGGATAAAACCGGCCCGTGCCTTGACGCCAGACCCCTATTGACCCCATCACCGGAATTTTGTTGCATCAGGCGGCAAGAATTTCTATTGCCGAAGGCATCCGCTGACGAGCGGTGCCGGTCAGGAACGTTGGCAATCGTAAGGGCCACTGCCCATTCTAGGACCGGAACCTCGCAGGCAACGCAAGCGGACAACAGATCGCGCTCGATCAACAGGCGATTGCGGAGCCACGCCGCAATGCATTGACCGTTGTCGGTGCCGCCGGATGCCAGTCTTGATCGACGAACACGCCGCTGGATTTTTCAGCGTAAGCTGAATGCTGATGCTCGATCGGCAGCGACCAACCCAGGAGCCAGGCGATGACGCAGGCAAACGATACCCATTCAAAAGCCGTCGGCTATGTGCTCTGGCTGTTCGGCTTCACCGGCGCGCACCGTTTCTATTTCGGCAAGCCGGTGACGGGAACCCTCTGGTTCTTCACCCTCGGCCTGCTGGGGCTCGGCTGGCTGATCGACCTGTTCCTGATACCGTCCATGGACCGCCAGGCGGATCTCAGATTCCGTTCAGGCAGGATCAACTATTCGGTCGCCTGGATACTGCTGACCTTCCTCGGCTTATTCGGCGTGCATCGGATGTACATGGGCAAGTGGCTCACCGGCATCCTTTACCTGTGCACCCTCGGCTTGCTGGGAATCGGCTACCTCTACGATTACTGGACACTCAACAACCAGATAACCTTGGTCAACGCTTCCGACTGACACGGCATAATGCGGTGCGGTCGGCATGGCGCATTGCGGAGTCCTGTACTGGATTGGCATTGCCCATGAGTCCAATGCTCAGAGCTGAATCGTGCGAATGCAAAAGCCACGGTATGTGCATGCCCTTGTAAGCTATCTGGCGATCCCCGTGGTCATGGTCGTCGGGGTCGCCCTGGCCAGTCTCATCGACCCCGAAACGGCGCGCGATCATGCCGATTACGCGCGCGACTACCGCTTGCTGGAACTGGCCAGGGCGGCCGTGCTGGCAGCCGGGGCGGGGCTGATGCTGGTGCTCTGGGTCGCCACCTGCTACCTGGTACTAAAGTCGCGGCAGCGTTCCCTGTACTGGCTGCCGCTGGCCGCCACCGGGCCGTTCGGATTCATCGTCATCACGTTGCTTGAAGACCTGTCGCCTGCACCCGACGACCGCTACCAGCAGTTCATCGGCAAGTTGAAGATCTACTGGCGCATTCCGCTGGAGATCGTGATCTTCATTGCGGTATGGTTGCTCGCCTACCAGTGCGTGGCGCTCAAGCGCGAACTGATGATCACCTACACATCCTTCGCGACCGGAACGCCCGTCGCGACCATCATTGCCGAACAGAACGCATCCAGCGGCATGTACGCGTTTGGCGAGGCGCTGGAAACGCTCTACCTGATGGTGCTGTTGTATCTTCTGTGGCCCATGGCCTTCAATCTTGCGGGCCGATTCCTCCATCCGCGATCCGGACGGACACAAGAAGCTCAGGGCCAATCCGGCGCCTGAGCTTCAAGCGGTTTCATATTTTGGCCAGCCAAAAAAGCGGGGGCAAGCTCGCTTTTTCACGTCCTTCTCCGGGATCAGTGCGCCATCGCCAGTACGGTAAGGCCGCCGTCGTCCGCCAATGCCACCTTGTAGCTGCTTTCCTTGTAGGTCTTGTTGTCGCTGACCAGCGATGTCTTGACCGTGTAGTTCTTGCCCTTGGCGTCTGCCGGCAGTTTGAACTTGGAAGTACTCTGGTAACGTCCGGCGCCATCCACTGCGGCGACCTTCTCCGTCTTTTCCTCGAGCAGCTTGTTGTTTTCGTCGTAGATCGCGTATTTCTGCTGGACCTCGGGCACCTTGTCGCCATAGCCGATCATGTCGGTATTGGAAGTAAGCTGGACCTCCTTTTGCCCGGAGGCGTCTGGCGGAGACTCTTTGACCTGGGTGCTGAAACTGGCCGGCACTACATCGTTCTTGGGCGGGACGACGCGTGCCACATCTTTCCCGGTTGGCGTAGGTGCCACTTCTTTCCCGGATGGCGTAGGCGCCGCGCCCTTCTTGGGCGGCGGAACCTTCTTGGCTGTTGCGGCAGCGGCATACTGTTTGTTTACTTCCGCAGCGCTGGCGATCTTTTTCGATTCAAAGTACCAGCCGATCAGGACTCCTGCGATCGCACCCACCATGGCTCCCTTGGCGCAGCCGGCGCCGGTGGCGCTTCCCAGAGCGCAGCCTGCGGCCGCCCCGATCAGGGCCCCCTTGGCTTTGTCATCCATGACATAGCTGCCGTCGGCATCTTTCTTGAAGCTGCCGTCGGGGTTGGTGGCGCAGCCGCTTGAGGTTGCCAGAAAAACCAGGGCGAGCGCGGCGGCAATTGGACGTTGAGGACGTTGCAGGCTACGCGGACTCATGCCAGACCTCCAATGGATGGATGTTCATTTGATCACGATAGCGATGGGCTCGTCGACACCGTGATCGCTGATGAACGGGCGCTGCTCGTTGTTCGACAGTTCCTTGACCCGCCGCGTGACATACCGCTTGAGGCCGGTGGGATAGACCAGATTGTCCTCCTTGTCCGCCGCCTTGCCGCGCAAGCCTTCGATCAGGGCCTTGGTGAAAAATCCATTTTCGTCGTCTTCCCCGGATACTTCCTTGCCGGTGGACGATGCAAAAATAATGACGCCCCGTTCATCGTCGATCCTGTTGATCATGTCCGTCGCGCTGGCAGGCTTGCCCGCTGCCTGATTGGTGAGGGCGCCGGAATAGCAGGCGTCGAGGAAAAACATGGCGCGCCCGGGCAGGCTCTGCAAGGTGCCGACGATCTGATCTCCCGGCAGCCATTCGGCCGGTTTGCCCGCCATGGCGCCCGGCTTGAAGGGGATGAAGTAATAGGACGCGCCCTCGACAATGCCATGACCGGCAAGGAACAAGACGCCGGCGTCCTTATCCTTGACGCTGGCCTTGAGCCAGTTGAGGCCATCGATAATGCCCTCCCGCGTCGCCGTCTCGTCGATGAGCATCTTGAACTCGAGTTTGTTGTAAATCTTGCGTACGCCTGCCGGAGGGTTGGCGATGCGGGCCATTTGCGACTTGAAGGCATTGGCATCCTTGACGGGGCTCGCCAGCTCACTCGGCGCAGGATACTTGTTGACCGCGACCACCAGCATATAGAGCGTTTCGAAATCGGCCTTGTCCCTCGCCGGAGGCGTCTTGGCCGCGGTGGCACGGCTGACCTTGATGCTTACCGGATCCGACTTGGCGTTGCGATTCTCGGCGATCAGCAGAATCTCCGCGTCCTTGTCCGGCGGCACGCGCACCTGTACTTCCTGGGCCGCGAGTTCGCCCTGCACCCCGCGCTGGGATGCAGGCTTGATGCTGCGGTCAAGCTTGCCATTGACACGGACCTTGATGTCCTTGACCGGAGCATCCGGCGGCGAACGCACGGTGTAGCGCACTTTCACCATATCGCCGGCAGCTTCCACCTGATTGTCCGACTGCAGTTCGATGATGGGGGGCACGATTTCGACAAGCTTCGCCGGAGCAGCGGCGGCTGCCGCGGCGGCAACGGCCGGCTTTCTGGTGTCCGGCTTTGCCTTCGCCTGGACGGGTGGTTCGGCCTTCGCCGCTGCCAGGGCGGCGAGGTCTGCCTGCGCCTGGCGCCAGGCTTCTTTTTCATCCCCTGCGGCGAGCAATTTCTGGATCACATCCGGACGATAGAGTCGATCACGGAAACGGCCGGCGCTGAAGAAATCGGCCGACTGATTGAACGCCCGGTTGAGATGCCAGCCGACCAGATTCTCGCCTCCAGCCGATGTATCGTAGTAACCGGAAGGCGTCCACACGATCCATCGTTCGCGGTCGGCGTGCACAAATAGCGCCAGCTGCTCGGCACCGTCATTGAGGCGCAACCAGCGGACACTGCCGTCGCCGAGGCCGGCGACTACCCAGCGGCCATCGGCGCTGATATTCACGGCCCAGGCCGCCGCCGGCACGCGGCGTTCCCAAAGTACAACGCCATCGGTGCTGTACTGCCGCAGAAACCATTCGCTGCCGAGCACGAAACTGCGATCATCGGGTGCCACGGCCAGACTGCGGGCCACCTCGCCCGGCTTCACCTGCAGCAGGCGTCCGTTGAAGCGCGGCGTGGTCGAGTTTTTCCAGTCACTCGCATCGCCGCGAATTCGCGCAGCACTGGTTTTGGCCGGAGGTGGACCGCTTTTGAGGCTGCCTGCGCCCAGGTCGAAAATCATTCCCCCGTCCCTGGAGGAAAAGCGGAAGGCCACCACCTCCGCCGTCGGGTTGAGTTTGAAACTATCTCCGGCATCACGGAAATCGGCGCTCTGTGCGGGACTTGCCGCCCGGGTTTTACCTTGCGGGTCAAACACCGCCCACGACGGCTCGGCCGAGGCCGCCGCACCGCTGCCATCCGGCAGGCTCGCCAGCGCCATCACGGTATTGCTGAACTGCCCGATTTCGCGTTTCGCACCGCGTCCATTCTGACCAAAAGCGAGCACCGGAAAACGGCCTCCGCTGACATGGCTGCCCGCCGCGAAAAGGGTGCTGCCATCGGCCGACCAGGCAACGCGTCCCAGATTGCCTCCTCTGAGTTCGATGGCATGAACCACGGCGAGGCTGCCCGCATCCAGCAAATCGACCCGCGCCTGATCCTGATAACCGACGGCGATCGTGCGCCCGTCAGGGGAGAAACTTAGGCCATAGGGCTTGCCGCCGGGTGCCTGTTTGCGCGCGATGCGTTCCATCCCCTTGGGTCCGAACCGGTAGATGCGGATGGCGCCATCGATGCTCGCCACGGCGAGTCGGCCGTCGGCGGCAAATTCGGCGCCGAACACTGCTTCGTTGAATTCCGGATCGGCACCGACAAATTGCAGATTTCGGCGGAACACGCGCAAGCCCTGCTGGCGCAGGCCAATCGCCAGATACTGGTTGTCGCGCGACCATGCCAGTTGGGTGATCGGTGCTTCCATGCCGGTCAGGGTGCTCTTCGGTGGAACGCTGGCGCTGGCGCGGTCGAACAGGTGCAATAGATGGCCGCCACCGCCATCGAAAGCCGAGTTGCCGCCCAAAGCCACCGTGCGCCCGTCCGGCGATATGGCTGCGGCATAGACCGCGCCCAGGCTCTCGGCGCCGATCGGCGGGCGCAATACGGAGATGGCCTGGCCGCTGCGGGCGTCCCACAGCCGCGCTGTCTTGTCTTCGGAAGCGGTAACGATCCAGCGCCCGGACGCGTCGGCACTGATGCGCGAAATCAAGGCCAGATGACTGCCGGTCTCGATGCGCAGCACCGGATCCTTCTGCAGATTCGGCGCCGCCAGGGCAGCAAGCGCAGAGAAGCCCAGGACTGCGGCGCACAGCCCGCGGCGGACCGACACCGGCAGCAGGCGAAGCCCTGGATGCGCTTTCATCGAACCGGGACCTCAACGACCTGGTCGCCTTGGGCGACAACGGGAAAAGAGAGAAGCAAGCCAACAACGGCACGGAAACTCGACAGGCCGAAGCAGGGAGTCTTCATCGCGAAAGCCTCCAGAGCGGGAGCGTTTTATTCTACCCATTCCAGTCGCCCATTTTGGCGACTGAAAGAGAAAATCCCCGCTAACGTCATGGCCGGCCGACGCACCCTCGCCCGATCCGCGTCCTGCGTCAGTTCCTCGGGCAGGCACCCGACCGGCGGCCTCAGTTCGGCGAGGTTTGCGCCCGCGCCTTCGAAGCGCACCAGGTAAATGGCCAGGTCGGGATCGGCCTCGACGTGGCCGCGGTCGACCACCACGCCGCGCCGTCCCGGCGTTGCCAGCACGGCATCGGCGGCGATATTCGAACTATTTGATGTTGCAATTCGCATGGGCAAGCCGCCGGATTCCAATCTGATTGCTCGACAACTGGCAAACCTAGTGTGCCATCTCTACGCATTGCCTCGCTATTTGGAGAAATTTGGCGAAACATCCCGTCCTGCCGATTTAGCACTGCATGAATGCTTGGGATTCAGAGCTTCAAAGGCCATCGTGTGGACGTTGAAAAAGGGCAGTGAGGCAGTGGGTGGAACGACGGAGGTCAGCGTCGGTGGTCGGTTTCAGCTCAATAGTATTGTTTTAATCCGGCGACTCGCTACGCTCGATCAGGGGATAGCCTTCTGCCAATTGAAATCGCAGCCGAAGACGTGGCGAAAGAAAGGCTGCGTCGAATTCCTCCTGTTTGGGAGGGGCCGCCCGCGCCCGTTTATGCGATGACCGAGACGCGGCTGTTACCGGCGAACACGCATGGGTTCATCGAATTCTTGCGCGAGCATTGGGGATCGTCTGCAATGTCACCAATAACCAGCCAGTTGATTCGTTCGACGATTGAGGATGTCAAAGACGGCTCATGGCCGACAGCCGCGTAAGAACCGCTACCCCGACGCCTGCGTCAGCAATTCATCCAGGGCGTCCATGATGCGGCCGCCTTCGTGGCCTAGCGATGCCACATACTCGCCGAGCTTCTCGTTCGGAACGGAAACGATTTCGAGCGGATGCAGGACCACCTGGTTCTTCTCGATCCGGAAGGTCGGGTTGAAGTGCGGATTGCCGATCTTGCCGAGCACGGACTTCTTGACCAGGGGCACGACGACCCGGCGGCGGTAGCTGTCGTACAGGGACGACTGGACCAGAACTACATAGGGAGTATCGTCCCGATGTTTCCCTGTATTGCGATGCACATCGAACTGAGCCATCGCGTCAGGTCACAGGGATGAATATTCGTCTGCGAATGAACCGTGTTTGGCGTTGAAGGCATTCCACATCGAGACGGTCGCCGCCACCGTGCTTGCCTTGGCAAGGCGTTGCTCTCGTTCGTGCTCGACATAGTCGGCCAGCAGCGACTCAACCACGCCGGAAAGATTGTCGGCCAGGCCGCGTACCTGAACCACCAAGTCTTCATTCAGGGTCAGATTTACCGGGCGCTTGCGGGCTTCGCTGTTAAATGTGGCTTTCATAGTACTCCTCCTATGCGCATTATATGCGCATCGCGGCAAGGAATCCCACAAGAAGGCCGATGTTTGCTTCAACGGCAGCCATCTTGCCGCGACCGTTGTGCACCAGGTAGGCGCCGGACAACTCAGGGATCGGCGGCCTCCGCTTCGCTCACTGCGGATTCCCGCACCCGCAGCGGATTTCCTGCCAGGCAGTCGAAATGCACGTGGTAGACGACCCTCTGCGTGGCGGAGCGCTCGACATTGAGGGCCTTGCGCAAACAGATGGCCAATCGTAGGCTGTGATTTCATGGGCCCGCAAACAGCCGACGGCCCGCCGGCACGTACCCCGCCGAAACCTCGACGCAGGAAAGCGCATGAACCCGAACATCCCCGCCCGCTGGTATTTCGATATCGTCTCGCCCTTCGCCTATCTCCACCTCAAGCGCCTCGGCGAACTGCACCCGGCACTCGCACCTGAATTCGTCCCCGTCCTCTTCGCCGGCCTGCCCAAGCACTGGGAAAACAAGGGCCCGGCCGAACTGGCGCCGAAGCGCCTGCACACTTATCGCAGCTGTATCTGGACCGCGTCGCAACTGGGCATTCCCTTCCGCCTGCCGCCGCGCCATCCTTTCAATCCGCTGCACGCTCAGCGCCTGTTGGTCGCGCTCGGCGCCCCGCGCGCGGCAGTGGAGGCCGCCTACGATTTCGTCTGGGGCGAGGGCCGCGACCTCGCCGCGGAATGGCCTTTGTTCTGCGAGCGCGTTGGCATCAGCGAGACCCATGCCGCAACGCTGATCGCCGATCCCGCCGTCAAGCAGAAGCTGATGGACAACACCGCGCAGGCAGCGGCACAGGGCGTGTTCGGCGTGCCGACGCTGGAATTTCGCGGGCAGTGCTTCTGGGGCAGCGACGCCATCGCCTGGGCCAATGCCTACGTCGATCAGCCGCAGATGTTCGAGTCGGGCGAGATGCGGCGTGCCGCCGAAATCGAAATCGGCGCCGCGCGCAAGGAAGCGCGCTGATTGCGGACGAAGTTTCGATACCTGGCCCGACAGCATGAAGGAGACAAGACCATGAACCGACTGATCCATCAGGCCGACCCCGACCTCGATCTCGTGTTCGAACGCGTGGTCGATATTCCACCGCATTTGATTTGGGCGGCATGGACCACCGAGGAACACATCAAGCATTGGTTCACGCCAGCGCCCTGGCGCACCATCGGCTGCACCATCGACCTGCGCCCCGGCGGCCTCTTCCACACCGTGATGGTCTCGCCGGAAGGGCAGGAATTTCCCAATAGCGGCTGCTACCTGGAAATCGTTCCCAACGAAAAGCTGGTATGGACCAATGCCCTGCAACCGGGCTACCGCCCGGCCAGGCCGCCGGCGAATGCCAGCGTCGAATTCAGCTTTTCGGCGGTCATATCGCTCGAAGCGCAAGGCGCGGGAACGCGCTACAGCGCGCTGGTGATCCACGCCGACGCCGACGCCTGCGCCAGGCACAAGGCCATGGGCTTTCACAAAGGCTGGGGCATCGCCCTCGACCAGCTCGTGGCCTACATGAAGACGCTTTAGGCGCGCCGCATGAAGCCCCGCATCAGCATGATCACCCTGGGTGTCGATGACCTGGAGCGCGCCCTGCGCTTCTACCGCGACGGCCTCGGCCTGAAGACCGAGGGCATCATCGGCCAGCAGTTCGAACACGGCGCGGTCGTTTTCTTCGACCTGCAGGCCGGCCTGAAGCTTGCGTTGTGGCCGCGCCAGAGCCTTGCCCACGATTCGGGCATAGCACTGACTGCGTCCGGCGCCACCGAATTTGCGCTGGGGCACAACGTCGGTTCAAAGGCCGAGGTGGATGCGGTAATGCGGCAGGCGCGGGACGCCGGCGCAGTCATCGCCAAGCCAGCGCAGGATACCTTCTGGGGCGGCTACGCCGGCTATTTCCAGGATCCCGACGGACATCTCTGGGAAGTCGTCTGGAACCCCCAGTTCCTGCCGCCCGACACCGAATAGGCAGCGCCAGGCGCCGTCGCGCCGGCGCCGACTCTTGCGGCACCCGCCCGTTCGCGATCTGGATCAGCCCAGAATCTCGGTGATGTGCTCGCGCTCACGCAACTCTTCCTCGAACTGTTCCATCTCGGGCCCCAGTGCGTCGCGCGCCGACACCATGCCGATCGGCCGCCCGTTTTCGACCACCGGCACGTGGCGGAAGCCCCGGTCGTACATGATGTGCAGGGCGTGGCCGAAGGGCATGTCCGGGCCGATCGTGGTCGGGCTGACGGTCATCACATCCGCCAGCGTGGTGCGCTTCGGATCCTTGCCGGCAGCGAGCACGCGGTAGAGCGCGTCGCGCTCGGTGAAGATGCCGACCAGGCGCGGTCCGCTGAGGACCATGATGGCGCCGACCTTGGCCTCGCGCATGGCGGCGGCGGCTTCGACCACCGACATGGTCGCGGACGCGGTCAGAATGCGCTGGTTTTTTACGAGCTGACGTACGGGTCTGTTGGGCATGATGCTCTCCTCTGGATTAAGGGGGTGTTAAATCAAGACGGGAAGTCGCGTTGCGCTATGGGAAGCACCTGTGGGAAGTACCTGTGCCGGCCTGCAGACCAGCAGCTTACCGTCGGCGCGGACGGCATCGAGTTCGATCTCGCCAGCTTCGATCTTCATATCGTCTGGATTCATGTCGCTTCCTTTCATTGCGGCGTCGGCTGCGGCTCGGGGGCGAGCAGGAAGTCGCGCACGACGCGAATCTGGTCTTCTGCGGCCAGCGAAGGCGCATGGCCGACGCCGGGAAACTCGGCTACGCAGAGGTTCGGCTTGCGCCGGCGCATTTCATCGACCACTTCGGCCGGTAGCACGTCCGACTCGGCG
Organism: Betaproteobacteria bacterium; assembly: GCA_012026675.1. Lineage (GTDB taxonomy): Bacteria > Pseudomonadota > Gammaproteobacteria > Burkholderiales > Rhodocyclaceae > Sulfuritalea. Next base: position 18,717 of record VEPA01000245.1, read on the forward strand.
CCGCGCAGCACCAGCACCGGGCAGCGCACCTGCTCCCAGATGCTCCAGAGATCGATCCCGCGCAGGAATTCGGGTCCGATTGGCAATTCGGGATCGCGATGCACGCCCGTGCCGTGGCTGATGCCAGGGTCGTAGCGCAGGCGCAGGTCGCCATCCTCGGTCGCTTCCGCGGCATGGCGCGCCAGATGTTCCCACCAGTCCTCGTCGAGCGGACCAAAGGACGCACAGGCCCGGCGCACCCAGGCATCGACCTCGGTCGCAGAGGCGAAGCGCGTCTGCGCACCGCCGTGGCCCTTGAGGCGGATCAGCGAGTTCCAGGGGACGAAGGGACCGACATCGTTCATGACCAGGCGGCGGATCGGCGAGCCGCGCTTGGCGGCAAGCAGCATGCCGATCAGGCCGCCCATCGAGGTACCGACCCAGTCCACCCTGGTCGTCGGCGGCGGCCCGAGCAGGCGTGCCTGGAACTGGCCGAACAATCCCTGGCGCACCGGAGTCGTCACGCGCGCGATCAGCGCCGCCGCGTCGCCGAGGTAGGTGGGGAAGCAATAGCCGGACTTGTCGTCCAGCCATTCGCTGTCGCCGCGGCCGACGACGTCCATGCAGATGACGCGGCAGTCGGCTTCCAGGGTCGCCGCGAGCCGGTCGAAATCGCGGCTGTTGCGGGACAGCCCATGCACGCAGAGCACGGCATGGCGGCTTTCCGTGCTGCCCCACGCGCCGTAGGCGATGCGGTGGAAACCCTCGGGGCCGAGGCTGAGGAAGCTGTGGGAACTCATGACCATTGCGGGTTCCACTCATGTGGTCGAGATGCGCGGCAAATCCGCTTCACGGACGACAAGTATCGGCCGCAATTGTTGCCGGATTACGACAAGCCATTCGCGTGCCATGCCGGGATCGACTCCGGCGGAACGGCCGCGGGAGGCCGCGGTTACTGGGCGCAGCCTGACAATTCAGGCCAGGTACGGGACCCGGAAAGAATACCTGTACGCACCAGAATGGCGAAACGGCATGGCTTCGCTGCGCCTGAATGGTGCGCCATCCGGCACGCAAAACCTATTTCCAAGACAGGACTATTGCTGTTTCTTCCCCACTGCGCCGGCGCGGGATTTCGCCGTGGTCTTGGTCTTCGGCTCAGCCCCGGGCGCCGACGACTGGTCACCGATGACGCTCTTGAGCGGGCAGATCTTGAAAGCGGGGCATTTCTTGCAGCCGGCGACGATGGCAATCGGGCAGATGGTCATGGTGATTCCTTTAAACAGGGCGAAGGTGCCGCAGTATGCGGGCGGCCAGCGTCCGCGAGTAGTCAGATTCGCCTAATGGCCTGACGACACCACGGCGACTTGCAACGGGCGACGGCATCAGCGCTGCACCAGCGAAATACGACTTGTGGGCTGCGGCAGCTGCACCTTCAGCTGAGTCGCACGACGCCACAGCCGCGGCCACATTTCGTCCAGCGTATCGTTGAACAGGGCATCGACATCGAGCGGCAACAGATGCCAGTCACCGCGATCGATTTCATCCTCCAGTTGGTCCGGCGCCCAACTGGAGAAGCCGATGAACACCCGAAGCTGGGTCTCCGGCGTCGGCGCGTCAAGCAGTTTCCGCAGGCTGCCGACATTACTGCTGAGGAACAGGTCGTCCGCCAAGGCAATCGATGCTTCCGGCGCAGTCGCTCTGCGCACCATGAAGACGATCTCTCCCGGCGCCACCGGGCCCCCGTAATGCAGGCGGTGCTGCGCTGCCTGTTTGAGATCGGGAAACACCCGGTCCAGCCCTGCGCCGAGGACGCGATTGACAATGACGCCGACCGTCGAATTGCTGCGTCCGTGCCGTGTCACCAATACAACAGACTGGCGGAACCGCGGATCAGCCATGTCCTCGGCCGCAATTAGCAGCAGCGAACGGCCGTCCGCCACGTCCGCTGCAAACAGCGGCAAGGACTGGATGCAGCCGCACAGGGCGATCAGGAGAGCGAGGTACAGGCGGAACATGGGCAAAGTATAGTCCGCGCTCCGGATGGCGCAATCCATGCGGCGGCTGACATGGCAGGCCTCAGGCTAACGGTACCGCGACCGCCGCCGACATGCCGCGCCGGGCCGTCCAGCCGCGAATCTCGTGGCAGAGGCCCCGCAAGGCGCCGAACCGCGCTAACAAGAACGCCCGTTTCACGGTATTTCAGGAATTGTCAGGAATTCTTTGGCGGGGTCACTTTGATAGCATATTCGCAGTGCCGAATGACCTTCGGATACAACACTCCCCCGAGCCCGTTGGCCATCCCACCAAAAATCCTGTATTTCTGTCATGAAAATCATTAATATCCACTACCCGGAACAAATCGCCTTGTTTGCAATGGTTCGGCCACAAGGCTTGATTCCGTTGCCTGTTCCGGAATAGAAGAGGATCTCGACCAAGTGATCGACTCCCTGGAGGAATGCAGGTGAATGTAGCCACTGCCCTTGCCGGTAGGCACCTTGACCGCGTACACGCGATTATCGACGGGACGGGTAAATGTCCCTCGCCACCCGCCGACGACCGGGTCGCACGCTCATGGCTGCGTTGCGCGAAAGAATATGGGCTGTCGCCGCTCGGGACCTATGAGGTCGATATCCTCGCTCGGGAACAGCTGCTTCAGGGTCAACAGAAGCTCGCCGAGGTACTGGCGACGGCGCGCGTGGAAATGGCGAATCTGTATCAGCAACTTGCCGGATCCGGCTTTGCGGTACTGCTTGCCAATGCTGACGGTGTAGTCCTCGATTGCATCGGCGACGCGGCATTTACGGACAAGGGATCAAAAACGGGGCTGGTGGCCGGTGCCGTCTGGACGGAACGCCAGCAAGGCACCAACGGGATGGGAACCTGCCTGATCGAAAGACGACCGTTGGTCGTGCACCAGTTGGATCATTTCCTTTTCAGGAATACCCGCCTCACCTGCTCGGCAGCCCCGATTTTCGATCCGAAGGGCGAGATGGTCGCGGTTCTCGACGCATCGAGCGATTCGCGGCTGGCGCAGCAACACACGCTTGCCCTCGTCAACATGTCGGCGCAAACGATCGAAAACCGGATCTTCCTCAACTGTTTCAGGAACGAGTTCATTGTCCGTTTTCACAGTCGACCGGAATTCGTCGGCACCCTCGGCGAGGGGCAGATTGCGATCGGACGCGACGGCCAGGTGATCGCCGCAAACCGCAGCGCGCTGTTCCAGCTCGGCTTCCATGCCAACCATGAACTGGTCGGACTCGCCATCAACCGGGTGTTCAATCTCTCGCTCGGGTCGCTGATCGATCAAAGCGCCCGCAATTGGACAACCCCGTTGCCCATCTTCGAGGCCCGCCACGGGAATCGTTTTTTTGCCGTCACGCAGCAGCCGGAAAATATGTCCACGATCAGTGTTGCAGCTCCGGTCCGGCGTGCCCGACCGACCGCCGGTGCTTGGCGAAACTCAGCGGCCGTCCAGCTCGATGATCTTGCGCTGAGCGATACACGCATAATCGAAAGCGTTCGCAAAGCCAAGCGGGTTCTCGGTTCCGACATTCCGATCCTGATTCTCGGCGAGACCGGAACGGGCAAGGAATTGTTCGCCAAGGCGATCCACAACTCGGGCGAGGGCGGGGAAGACAAGCCCTTCGTGGCTGTCAATTGCGCGTCACTGCCGGAATCGCTTATCGAAAGCGAACTTTTCGGCTATAAATCGGGCGCCTTCACCGGCGCGAGCCGCGAGGGGAGACGCGGGAGGATCTTGCAGGCCAACGGGGGAACGCTGTTCCTCGATGAGATTGGCGACATGCCCCTGCAGCTGCAGGCGCGCCTTTTGCGCGTCCTCGAGGAGCGGGAAGTGTCGCCGCTCGGTTCCGAAAACGCCGTCAAGGTTGAATTCCGCCTGATTTGCGCTACGCATCGGGATCTGCTGGAACTGATCGATAAAGGCCAGTTTCGCGAGGATCTCTATTACCGGGTGCAGGGAATCTCGCTCGTGCTTCCCGCGCTGCGCGATCGGACCGACAAGAGGGCGCTTATTCGCAGCATCCTGGCGTCCGAGGCCCAGTTCTCGGCGGTGCCGGAGCTCGAAGAAGAAGCACTCGCTATATTGGAGAACTATGAATGGCCCGGAAACATCCGGCAACTGCGTAATGCCCTCCGTGCTGCCCTGGCATTGCATGACGGGACCTTGATCCGGACCCGCGATCTGCCGCGAGAAATCAGCAGGGGCGGGACCAGGCCATTGAAGGACGCGGCTGTTGCTACCGAATCCGCCGAGGAACAGGCGCTGCTGAATCCCTTGCAGCTGGCCGAAAGGCAGGCCCTGATTCAGGGGCTGGAGCGGCACCGATGGAAGGTGACCAGTCTGGCGCGGGAACTCGATATCAGTCGCAACACGCTGTATCGGAAAATGCGCAGGCTGGGCATAAAGGATCTAGCCCGCTAGAGTTGCCCCGCCGCCAAAGGTGGCAGAATTTCCGGGGCTCTCTGCCCCATAAATCCGGAGCCGAATTTGTCGAACGCCAACCGTTTCAGGACGCTTGTCGAGCCATGGGATCTGCACTTCAACTCCGCCCACTTCATTACCTTCGGCGAGTTCTGCGAAAATCTGCATGGCCACAATTTCCACGCGCGCGTCGACGTTTCCGGCAGCAATGGCGTCGACGGATATGTCGTCGATTTCACGATGCTCAATCGCCTGGCCGCAGACATCTGCCGGACCTTGCATGACAGAGTCATCCTACCCGGAACGAGCCCTGTCGTACGCATCGCACCGGATGGGGACATGCTCCGCATCGAAAGTTTCGGCAAGGTATTTGTCCTGCCGCAAAAGAACTGCATTATCCTTCCAATCGTGAACGTCACGGCGGAAATGCTGGCGTGGCATATCAGCGAGGAACTCGTCAAGGGTCTCGCGGCGACCGATTCGCTGAAAACCATCGACGAGATAGAGGTTGCCGTGGAGGAAGCCGACCGCCAATGGGGAATTTTCCGGCGGGAGATCCGCTAGTCGGGCACAACCGGCTTGCATGGTGTTTTGGCCGGCCATGGTGCCGAATTGGAGAATTCTGTTGATCACAGCATGTTGCAAGCGCTGCCGGCCGAAGCCGACGCGTTGTTTGTAGGCGCGATGAATAATCCAAAGGAAAAGCGGCTTGCCTGGGCGATTTCGGGCTCCGGTCATTACCTGCGGGAATGCCTTGAAATCATCCGCGGCCTGGAGCGGGTCGATCTGTTTCTTTCCGCTGCGGCGTCAGAGGTGCTACGCATGTACGGCCATGACCTAGCCGCACTGAGGTCCCAAATGCGCGTCTATAGCGACACGACCGCCAGTTCGGTGCCCGTGGAGTTCCTCTACCAAGGTAATTACCACACCATGGTGATCGCTCCGGCAACCTCGAACACCGTCGCCAAGATGGTCTGGGGAATCTCTGACACCCTCGTTACCAACATGTACGCGCAGGCCGGCAAGTGTCGGGTGCAGTCGATAGTCTTCGCCTGCGACAACGAGCCGGAAATCGAGTCGGAGGCACCGGCGGGAATGGTCAAGGTCTATCCGCGCCGGATCGACCTGGATAACGTCGATCGCCTCAAGGAGTTCGAGGCGACGACCGTCGTCGCCGACATGCCCGGCCTGAGGCAGGCGCTAAAGGACCGACTGGATTGGCTGAACATATCCTCTTCCTGACCGGAAAGCTGGCCGAGCCGAGCCTGCGGAAGGTGCTTCATGCGATGCAGCCGACCGAGTTCTCGTACGACGTCTGCGAGTTGGGAATCAGCGTTGCAGGGCTGATGACCTCGGACATGATCCGGCGCCGCCTTGTCGATATCCATAATGCATCGCGGATCGTCATACCGGGCCGCGCCAGGGGCGACCTCGACCCTCTGTGCGAGCACTACGGCGTGCCCGTCGTACGCGGACCCGACGAGTTGAAGGACCTGCCACAGTTTTTTGGTCGCGCCGGGGAGAAGCCGGACCTGTCCCGCTACGACATACGCATTTTTGCCGAGATCGTCGAGGCCCCCACCCTGACGGTGGCGGGCCTGCTCGCGCGGGCGGCCTACTACCGTGCTTGCGGCGCCGACGTGATTGATCTGGGAGCGCTGCCGCAAACCCCGTTCCCCCACCTCGAAGATGCTGTTGCCGCCCTGGTCGAAGCCGGTTACCAAGTCAGCGTCGACTCGCACGACACCGAGGAATTGCTGCGCGGCGGACGCGCCGGGGCGCATTACCTGTTGAGCCTGAAGGAGGAGACTCTCTGGGTGGCGGACCAGGTGGCGGCCGTGCCGGTCGTCATCCCGTCAGAAGCCGGAGACATCGACTCCCTGGTGCGTTCGGTTCGGGCGCTGCAGTCCCGCGGGCGGCCGTGCATTGCCGATTCGATTCTCGATCCGATCCATTTCGGATTCACCGACGCGATCGTCCGTTACCGCGAATTGCGCAATGTACTGCCGGAAACCGAAATAATGATGGGCATCGGCAACCTCACCGAACTCACCGATGCCGATACTGCGGGCATGAATGCCTTGCTGATTGGCATAGCCTCGGAGCTCGGGATAACCAATATCCTTGCCACCGAGGTTAGTCCGCATGCGCGATCCGCCGTGCGCGAGGCGGATTTTGCCCGGCGCATGATGTTTGCCGCCCGCGCGAACAGCGCCCTGCCCCGCGACATAGGCGACCAGCTGATGGCCCTGCATGAACGCCGTCCATTCCCCTACGCAGCTGCGGAAATCGGCGAGTTCGCCGACGCGGTAAAGGATCCGAGTTTTCGCATCCAGGTCAGCAGCACCGGCATGCACGTCTATAACCGGGACGGGATGCAGGTGGGCACCGACCCGTTTGAGTTTTATCCCGGCCTGAAGGTGGACCAGGATGGCAGCCATGCGTTTTACCTTGGCGTGGAACTGGGACGGGCTCAAATCGCCTGGCAACTGGGCAAACGCTACACCCAGGATCAGCCGCTGGGCTGGGGCTGCGCCGCTGGCGACGGGACGGATACGGATGGCGCCCGATGCGGCCCGGAAAGCGGGCTGTCGCAGGAAACGCACAAGCCGACGACAGGCAGGCGATGAACTCCGCGCAACGGATTTTCGAGGCCATCGTGACGACCCGACATGCCGACGGAGGCATCCACACCGTGCCGCTCGGATTTCGCCATGAGGGCGACGCGGTCGTGCTCTCCCCGTTCCGGCCATCGACTACCCTGGACAACATACTGCGCGACCGGCACGCGGTCTTGAATCTTGTCGATGACGTGCGGATTTTTGCCGGCTGCCTGACCGGGCGCCATGACTGGCCGACCGAGGAGGCCCGTGACATTCCCGGTCGCCGACTCGCCGGCGCCCTTGCGCACATGGAATTGCGTCTGGACCGGGTCGAGGACGACCCCGTGCGGCCGCGGCTCATTTGTCTGCAGGTGCATGCGGAAACCCATGCCCCGTTCCGCGGCTTCAATCGCGCCCAGGCCGCCGTGATCGAGGCCTGCATTCTTGCAAGTCGACTGGGTCTGCTTGCCGAAGACAAAATCCGCAGCGAAATCGCCTATCTGGCATTTGCCATCGTAAAGACCGCTGGTCCGGAGGAACTCGAAGCATGGGGCTGGGTGGTCGGGCGGATTGAAGACCATTTTCGCCTGATGGCGCCTGGCGGGTCCGCATGAAGACGCTAACTTCCGACGGGACGACTACCGGCATGCTCGCCAGCGTGACGACCTGCGCCGAAGCGATGATTGCGCTCGAAGGCGGTGCGGACATCATCGACCTCAAGAACCCCGCTCGTGGCGCACTTGGCGCATTGGATGACGAGACGATCCGGGCCGTGGTTGCAGCGGTCGCCGGTCGCGTTCCGGTCAGTGCGACAACAGGTGACCTGGTCGATATGGATATCGGCCAGATTTGCCGGGCCGTCGAGCGCATGGCAAACAACGGTGTTGACTACGTGAAGGTCGGTTTCTTCCCGGGCCCGGATTCGGCGGCCTGCCTGGATGCGCTGTCGACGTACGCAGACAAGGGCATTCGGCTGGTTGCGGTATTGTTTGGCGACCTCGGCTACGAAGGTTTTCCTGTTCCCGCGTTCGCCGCGGCGGGATTCGCCGGTGTAATGCTCGATACGGCAATCAAGGGTTGCGGCTCGATCCGTGGCCAGATTGCCGATAGCCGGCTGGCGGAATTTGTCGCCGCGGCACAGGTCACTGGCATGCTCGCGGGATTGGCGGGATCACTTGCCGTCGCGGACATCGCGCCGCTGATCCAGTTGCGCCCGGATTACCTCGGTTTTCGCGGCGCGTTGTGCGCAGGCGGCATTCGCACCGGCGGACTCGATGCGCCCTCCTTCGCCCGGGTTCGTTCGGCCATCTGCAGCAGCGGGCATCAGCGTTCGGCGGCCAGTCGCCCGACATGGGCCGCCACTGCGCTGGCAAGACCTTCCAGATTGTAGCCTCCTTCGAGCACGGAGATCACGCGGCCGCCGGCATGTCGATCGGCGATGCCAAGAACGAGGTCGGTAAGGTCGGCAAAATCCCGGTCCGACAAGGCAAGGCCGCCCAAAGGATCGCCGGCGCGGGAATCGAAACCGGCCGATATCATCACCAGTTCCGGACGGAAACGCTCGGCGGCAGGGACCAGCGTATCGCGGAATGCGCCGAGGATCTCGGTCCGTCCCGCGCCCCTGGCGAAGGGTCGGTTGATGATAAGACCGAGCGCCTTGCCTTCGCCCTGCTCGCTTGCGGCACCGGTATGGGGATACCAGTTTCCCAGGTGGGTGTCGAAGAACAGGACGGATCCATCGCTCCAGAAGATGTCCTGCGTTCCGTTGCCGTGATGTACGTCCCAGTCCACAATCAGTACCCGGGCAATCCCGTGCTTGCGCTGCGCATGGCGTGCCCCCAGGGCAACATTGTTGAAAATGCAGAACCCCATTCCCTTGTCGCGCGAGGCATGATGTCCGGGCGGCCGGACAGCGCAAAAGGCAGTCCTTGAATCGCCGGTCAGCACGGCGTCGACGGCGGATATTACCGTTCCTGCCGCGGCCAGGGCGGCCGCCAACGAGCCCGGGGAAATCTGTGTATCCCCCGTCGACAGTGTCTGCGCTCCACTGCGGATTTCCTTCCTGACCAGGTCAACATATTCGCGCGAATGGCATGACAGAAGTTCATCCAGGGTCGCCGGTCGCGGTATCGTGAATCGGCCGCGTCCGACAAGGGCATCGGCCAGTGCGGATTGAACCGCGGTCAACCGCCCGGGTCGTTCCGGGTGATCCATCCCTGCCAGATGAAGCAGGCAGTCGGGATGCAGGAACACCCGGTTTGCGACCGTGCCCTTGTCGGGCACGAGGCGCAATGACGTTCGAATACCGGGTTGGGCTGCAGCGGGCGACGAGAACGGACAGGCGGCGACCAGCGCAATCGCCTGCTGCAGAAATGTCCGCCGCTCGAACGATGCCTCTGTGACCGCGCGCTCCGGCCGAGGAAGAGGCAACCCCCGGCCAGCCACGACCCTAGCCGCGCTGGCCGGTTGGTGGCACTCGTGGCGGCGAACGGTGCGGCCGCTTGGTCACTCGCGCACGACTCGCAGGCGTGCGAACCGCCGGTTCAGGTCGCCGGGTGTGGATGAGACTTCCGCCGCGCATGCCCGTGACCAGCATCCGTTCCATCATGCCATGCTCCGCCTTGCCAAATAGCCTGGATTCGTAATGCCCGTCCCTGGTCAGTATCGGGAACAGAGGATCTACTATCCCTCGCGCGCTGAGATCGTGGGCCGTCAGCACATCCCCGGTCGGCTCCAGCGGCTTGACCAGTACAAGCATTTCGGCACCCATCGTTTCGGCCAGCCAGGCCGCCAGACTGTCCGACGTGATCTCCCAGCTTTCCGGTATTTCCGGATTCTCGAATGTCATGAGCCCCGGCAGCCACACCGGGACGGCGGCCTCCCGCAGCAATCGCTTCATTTCCATTTGCGAACTTGCCCGCCGCAGGTCCGGGCGAATCCCGGTCATCATCAACCCGTATTGTTCCATGGCCAGAATCGCCATGCGATGGGCGACCTTGTTGTCAAATCCCCAGAGATCCTGCGCCCTGCGAACCTGGTTGGCGAAGGGACCGCCGCCGGGAACGATGATCACGCGGCCGCCGCCAAAGCTCGCCAAAACGCCAAGCCAGGACTGAAGTTCGGCGCTATCTATGAGACTTCCACCCAGTTTGATGACCCACATGAGCTGCTCCCGTCTGGCGCCCGGCAAACCTCGCCGCATTCGCTTGCTGTGGCTGAATCGGTTATTTGATCGGGCTAGTAGTGTTTCGTTCTCGCCAGCCCGGCGACGGCAATGGCCGGCGCGCAACTTGCCAACCAATGTTCGGTCGCCGGTGCGAAATCAATGTATTGCGAAAAATCGACGTAAGGTCTGTCAAGTCGCTCGGCCAGTTTCCGCACCAGGAAGCGGCCGACGCCCGCGCCTATCAAAGGGGCGTCCTGGTCAAGCGTCTCGCGCGAAAGTACCCTGGCACTGGCGTCGGCAATCCGTCGCAACTGGCGCTCGGCGACATATTCGGCGCAGCGGCGCCACGCACCGAGGGAGGCGGATTCCACGTCGCGGCCCAGCAGGCGTGCAAAGCGGCGCGCGCTGTCAATCACGCTTTTGCCACCGTTGTCGGCGGCAGGCATCTGGTCGGCATCGACGGGAAGTCGCTCGCAGAGGCGATAAACATCTGCCATCACGGCAAAATGTTCGGCCATCGGCTCGACCCACTCCCCATCGAAAGGCAGCCGGTCCGCAACCGCCATGACCGGAGTGCGCACGATGCCGGTGTAGATCAGTTCCTGGCATACCAGTCTTTCGTGGTCGTTTCTGCCCCTGGCCCGAAGGCCGCCGCGCAGCGGAATGATGTCGGTCGTCGTGCTGCCAATGTCGACGATCAGCGCCTGGGGCACGAGCGGAGCAATGAACGCGGCCGTCGCCATCCAGTTTGCCGAGGCAATCTGGTCGACCAGACCCTCGCTGTCTGCCGGCGAAACGAATCCCGCGTTGCCGGCATAGACGCTTACGCGCTCCACGGACAGGCGACTGGCAATGGTATTCAACAGTTGGCGCACGCCGTCGGCACGACTGACAAAGAGGTCGACAAGTTCGCCGGTCATCGTTATCGCGTGGCGGGCCTCGCGGCCGGGCAGTTGCTCGAGCGCCTGTTCGAGCGCGTTGCGCAGGTGCGAAAGGCCTTGCCAAAGGGGACAGGGCAATTGCAGGACATGCTCAACCCTGCCATGGCCGGCGAGGCAGGCGGCCTTCAGGTGAGCGCCGCCGATGTCCCAGCCGATGTAATGGCTACTCTTCATTGCCGGTCTCGATCTCGACCCGGGTGCCGACTGGCAAGGGTGGCAGGGATGCCATCCCGTTGGCGCGCAAGGCAAGGATGCGCGCTGCCGTGTTGGTCCCGAGAGCCTGCGTGAGTCCGGCGTAAGACGTGGTCACCCGTGGATTGATTTCAACCACCACGGGTCCGTTGCAAGTCTCGATCAGGTCTATGCCTACATAACCCCAAAGGCCGGGAATGGCTCTCGCGATTGCCGACGCCAATCCGCGGTAGGTCTGGCGACCGGCGGGATCGGCGTTGATGACGACGCCACGAAATTCGAAGATGCCGTCGACCGCACGCACGCGCTGAATGTTGCAGGAAATGATATCGGCCGCGCCGGCCGCACACAGCAACGACAGGCTCAGCGCCTCGCCAGCGATATACGGCTGCACCACAAATCGGCTCGAACCATGGCGGGACCACCATGCCGCTGCGGAAGCGCGACTGAGCAGGACGGTTTCGACACAGCCCGCGCCATCGTCGGGCTTGACGACCAGAGCCGCGTATTCGACCGGAACCTCGGCGGGGGTGCGATAGGCCGGTATAACCGCAATACCGTGCCTGGCCAGAATGTCGGCGGTTGCCGCCTTGCTGGCGCCGACTTTGATCGCCTCGGGAGTGCTGGCAATGACCGAAGCTCCAGAGGCGGTCGCGAAACGACAAACGCGTTCCAGTATGCCATCCGATTCCGGCGCCACCGGCCAGATCGCATCGGCCGCGTGCAATCCCCGGCGCAACACGGCTTCAAGGTTCTCGCCGGGTCCGACGCGCAGGGTTCGCGCGGGTTCCCGCATGGGGCCAAGTCGCCAATCCCGCGTGACCACGATCTCCATGCCGCCAATGGATATGAGATCATCGATCATCGCTTCGAGCATCAGGTTGCCTTCGCGGGCCAGCGATGCCGGCAGCGCTTGATCGGCAAGACCACCGCCGGTGACATGTTCGTAGACAAATATTCTCTTGATGGTGCCGTCGTGGTTCTCAGACTGATTCCTGTCGTCGATATTCTGGGCGGCACCGTCGTCCGCGCGGTAAGGGGTGATCGGGCCAGTTACCGGCCAATGCTTACCACGCTCTGCCCTGGTAGTGCGCCCGTGGACGTTGTCGCCGCGCTGCTCGACCTTTACCCGTTCGACCACCTCTACATTGCCGACCTCGACTCGATTCAGGGATGTGGCGACAACCTCGCGGTGATCGAAAGCATCCACCGGAGGTTTCCCGGACTCGATATCTGGGCCGACACCGGCATCGCAAGTGTCGCCGGCCTCGTCAAATGGCAGGCACGGGAACTGGGAACGGCGGTTATCGGCAGCGAGAGCGTTTCCGCTCACGAATTCTCTGCAGGCATCCGCGATCCGGCCGTGCTGTCGCTCGATTTTCGTGGCGACCGTTTCATCGGTCCGGCGGCGCTGCTCTCCGATGTCTCGCTTTGGCCCGGCAGGATCATCGCCATGACATTGGCCCGGGTGGGTGCCGGACTTGGGCCGGATCTTGAAAGACTCTCCGAATTGATCAAGCGGGCCAAGGGGCGCGAGATCTACTCCGCCGGCGGTGTTCGCCATGCCGCCGACCTTGATGCGCTGGCCCGCTGCGGAGCCGCGGGCGTGCTCCTTGCCAGTGCCTTGCATGATGGCATTCTGGGTCATGCGGAACTCGCTCGCTGGACGCGGTCAGAGCCGGGCTGATCGAACCCGACCAACCGTGCGCATAGACTCGCCGGCCTCGGGGCGGAGCAACGAGCGCCAAGGCGAGCGCCCCAGGGTTTCCTGCTGGAACCAGGTAAGCACGGAGTTTCCGCCGCTAGCCTGGAACTCGGCAAGACTTGGCCCCGTGTAGCGGCAAGATGACTGCGGCGTTTCGTAAAGCTCCAGTTCGGCGAGCGCCGGCAGATATTCAATCAGGCGTTGCCAAATGAACACGCACATCACCTCGGTTGTCGAGCGCCACGCCAGTTCGCCGGCAACATAGTTGAGATGGTGGTGATCGAACAACTCGACGATCTCGCGTGTTACGACTTTTTTGAGGTAGCCGAAGTCCACCACGCAACCGGTGATGGGGTCGATCCGGCCCCGTACCTTTACCCGCAGCACATAGCGCCCGCCGTGCTGGTTGGAACACTTGGCCGGATGGTCGGTAATGAAATGCGCCGAATCGAAGGAAAGCTCCTTGGCTACGGTTAGCTCCGGGGTACTTGCATGGAAACGATCCCATACGCCGGGCATCGGGCGAAGCTGTGGCTCGAGCGCCGCCAGCAAGCGCCCGCTGTCGGCCGTTGTCCTGGTCCTCAGGAGCACCGGCTCTTCGTCGTCGCCACTCAGGCAGTGCATGGCGACGCCGTGTTCGCGCTCAAGCCAGACAACGGCCTCATCGGCGTCGACGCGCCGCGTCAGCGCGATGAACAGATAGCCGGCCTGCATCTCGCCGCAATGTCCAATGCATACAGCGAGAGCGGTCGCAAAGTCGGGCGGCGGTACCGGGGTCATGGCATCACGCGGCCTGCCAAGCAAATTCCTGCGCAGCGACCTCAATTTGTTGCGCGCCACAACCCGGTTGGTCGATTCGTCGAATTCATAGTCCTGGCAAAACCGGAAGCCGTATTCGTTCAGGAAGTTCAGGTCCCAAAGCAGAAGATCAAGCCAACGAATGCCGCCAGGGATCACCGCAAACTCGCCCTCGCTGCCAAGAAGGCCAGACAGACGGAGACCTTCGAGAACGGCGCGCGCCGCTTCGCCGGGTGTAGTCGCTATGGAAATGAAATCGGCAGCCTGCGGACGCTGGTTCAGTTGATCGGTGCTGACCAGCAATTCAAGGGGCAGGCAGTGCCGTATGGCGTACTCTTGAAGCGTCAGACCGCTGCATGCAATCAGATGCTCATTGTCAAGCTTCGCCACATCGTGATCACAATTCAGGCACTTCATGGGAATTCTCCATGCCGGGTACGCATTTCTTGCCAACTGCCTTTGTCATTGGCGTCCTTCGCTGCGGCGCCCCGCCAGACTTGTCGACCTGGCGGGGCGGGCAGTGAACGGTGCTGCGAGTTACAGGTGCGCGGCGAACGGGTGACCGGCAGCTCCCTTTTTGGCAACCACTTCAGCAGCCTTCGGTTCGCGGGCAACGGCGCGCTTGAGCGCTTCCTTGGTAGCGGCGTAGTTGAAGTCCTGGATCTTGGTATCGTCTTCGGCAAGCCAGTGAATGAATACGCCGACGCAAATGAACAGGTCGTCTGCCTCGCCGGCGGGGATGGTGCCATCCTCGACGCAGTCAGCAACCGCCATGGCGACGGCACGCTGTGCCGGACCAAACATCTGCACGGCCTGCTTGGCGCCCTTGATGGTCACCTTGTTGAACATCACGGTATTCGGCTTGGCGAGCAGATTGGGCGCGACGACGGCGAGCAGCGACGTGAAGCCATCCTTGTTGTTGCACAGCGTATTGCAGAACGCAGACTCTGCGGCACTGCCCCGCGGCCCGATGATCAGGTCGATGTGCGCAATCTCATTTCCGTCTCCCACAAGCGATTCACCTACCAGAACGCGATCGATTACAGCCATTTTGTTACTCCTTTTAAAGGTTGATGAAACTCGCGGGCAAGCGCCCGCGGGGGGCAAATGCCGCCAGCCAACTCGGCCGGTGGTTCATTCGCAATCTTGTCCAGCGCCTCTTGCAGGCGTACAGCGACGAATACGGTAACTGTGAGATCGGCGCTTGTGCCGGGATTGATGCCGCGGTTCTTCAGCGACGCATCGAATTCGAGCAACAACGGCATGGCCGCCTCGGGCGACGTTGCGGCAAACTTTGCCCGAATCCGCCGTGCCTCGACGCAGACCGCTTCCGCCACTTCCAGGCCATGCTTGCGGACGATATGCGTGTCGGGCCACTGGCCGAGCAGGCCGAGAAAAACATCGACCGCCGCCCAGTCCTCGTCCGCATGGCGGCACAGCGCCAGTTCCGCGAGCGGCACGCCGAAGCCGAAAATGTCCTCGTAGCCGGTGACGTATTGGCGAGCAATCCGATCGCGTCCTGCAGCTTGTTGCATCACGGTGCCCAGGTCGGCAGAGGCCGGCCCGCGAACATCGTGCTGCGCGCTCTCGCCCAGGCCGCCTGGAGCGGCGAGACGAATGGCCGCAAAGGCCCGCTCGGCATCATCGACCGAGAGCCCGCGCAGGACAGGTTCAAGACGGCTGCGCAAAGCAGTTGCCGGCATGTGGCTCAGCGCCGCTTGCACCATTGGCGCGAGGAGGAGGATTATTCCAAGGTTGGTATTGCACCGGACCGCAGCCCTGGTTGCCGTGACCGAGTCGAGGATGCGCTCTCCGACCGTTGCACCGTCACGGGTCAGGGGTATCGCCACCGCCTTGGCGCTTCGCAGGAAAAGCGTGGCCGTCATGCCGTGGCCGGGCGAAGCGAAGCTTACGTTGCCCGGCTTGAAGGCCCGGACATCGAGTTCGCAGATGTCCTCGATAAGCGCGGAAATCTGAGATGGGAGGAGAGCCAGCCTGTTCATCTGGCGCCCATCACTTGCAGAGGAAACGCGTGCGCGAGCAGATCGTCGACGAGCTCTTGCGCTATGTTCAGCTGGCAAACGGCCTGCAGGCCTTTCCAGGCAGGAATACTATTGACTTCGATCACCGAATAACCAGCTGCCGGATCGTGGATAACATCGATACCGGCATAATCCATGCCGAGTGCTCGCGACGCTCCTTCTGCCAAGTTTCGCAATCGGGGCGTCAGTTCGGCGGCTTCGCAGTCTGCGCCTTGCGCAACGTTGTTGATCCACGTCTTGCCACGACGGATCATCGCCGCCACCGCGCGGCCGCCAATCACGAAGATGCGCCAATCGTGCCAATTGCCCTCGCCACAGTCTATGAACCGTTGCAGGTAAAACACCCCGTTGATTTCATCCGTCGATGGCAGGTCGCGGATGTCGGCGATGCGACGCAGACCCTTGCCCTGCGACCCAAACAAGGGTTTCAATACGAGTTCGCGACCGGCGGCCGTTTCCCGCATCACCAGGGCACGTGCCGCCGGCTCGGACTCACCGACCCACGTGGGCGGTGTCGGGATGCCGCGCAGTTTGAGCAGAAAACTGGTCATCGACTTGTCGACGCTGCGCTCGATTGACCGGGCATCGTTGTAGACCGGCACGCCGAGTTCCTGCAGCGCATGCAGGACGCCCAGGCGCAGCGTGATCTGCTCCAGCGTCCCGGCCGAGATACTGCGCACGAAAACGCCATCGGGCAGCCCCTCGAATCCCGGAATGATCAGGCCATGCGGTGCACCGATGTCGAATCGACAGCCGGTAAGCGACACAAAGCTGGCTTCGCAGCCCCGCAGGGAAAAAGCGCCCTGCAACTCATCACCGTGCCAGCCGGGATCATCGGTCATGATGGCGAAGCGACGCATCACGCAATGCTCCCGAAGGACTTGTCGAGCAGCGCCTCGTCGAAGCGGCCGGCATGGAAAGTGTGGCCGGAATCGATAGCAGTGACAGCCACCCGTGCCGGGGCAAAAAGCTGCGGATCGATCTGGTAGAAGTCGAACTTGCACGCCTTGAAGATTTCCGCAAAGGGCCTGCCGTAGTCCCGCGAAGTGGTACAGGAAAGCGCCTTCGCCAGATCCGCGGCGGCGGCCATGCCGCCGCGAACGAACAGATGAACGTCGCCGCCGAAGAGTATGGCGTCGTTAGTCCTGCCCATCGCCGTCAGGAAATCGGGGGCCGGCGGCGGCAGGGGTGCGCTGCCGACGCCGTCGACAATTTGTTCCAGCGGAAATCCCAGGACGTGGGCCTTGTGCAGTGCCACTTCGACGACGCGCGAGACGATCTGGAGGCCGCCGGCAAGGCTGCTGGTCGGCGTCAAAATCAGGGTCAGATTGCTGGCCTTGATACCGCAGTCGCGAACGATCTTGGCGATGATTTCCGGCGGCGGCCGCTTGTCGACTTCGAGTACCAGGCAGGCCGATTCGCATTGGTCACGATAGCCTAGTTCCGCGAAGAGTTCCTCTTTGGCTGCCAGAGCGCGTCCAGGACCCGAACCCAGGGCATGAAAGGAACCCTTGCCCTCCCCGTGGGCAAGGCTCCATCCGGCATACTGGCTGCCAAGGCAGGCCAGCACGGGGTTGGTCGTATGAACGGCGACACCCACCGGCCAGCGGGCGAAGGAGTTGCCCGTCTGCAGATTTACCGTACCGAGACCACCGAGACAAATCTCGGCGATCCGGCGCCCGGCCTCCAGGCTGCCCGTAGCGGCAATGCCGCCATCGACAAGCATGCAGCCGTCTTCGAGGCGTTCGACACCGATGCGCAACAGTGCGGCATCAAGAATCAGGGCTGACACGAGGGGTGCGGCAAGATCGCCCACGCTTGGCCAGGCGGCAGCCAGTTTGCTCCCGTTCTCTGCTGACTTTGTCATGCGGCTTTATCCATGAGGAAGTTTTCGAGCACAGCCCGACGCTGGCGGATCAGGCGCTTGACGTCACCGGTGCGACCACCGGCGGCATGCACTGTGCATACCGGCATACCGGTCGAAAAGCTGGTCACGTCCGCCGGCAGATCGCTGCACCAATCGGGAAAGGCACGCTTCGTGGATTGAAGAGGCCCGCCGGGGGCATAGACAACGGCATGCGCGCGCACGGTATTCGAGATCTGCAATGCTGGCGGCAAGTTGCCCGCGCAAGCCCGCAGGTGAAGATCAAAAAGACTGCCAGCAGCGTGATCATCGTGCAAATCGATTGTGGCAGTCGGTCTCGGATTGATCTCGAGAACCTGGAAGTCATCGCGGTCGACAATGAAATCCATGCCATTGAGACCGACCAGTCCGAGTGACCCGGCAAGGGCATTCACAGCGACGGAAATGCGGCTGCGAAGATCGGGAGCAAGCGCAACCCGGTTGATCGCCCCACCATATGCGAACGGGGTGTCTCCGACGGACTGGGTCCACACCTCGTTGAAGCCGACCACCCTGGCCTGGCGGCCGTCGGCCAGAAACAGAACCGAAGCGCAGACGCCCTCGACATGGCGCTGGAAGTAAGTATCCGGCGAGTACGTTTCATCGATTCGTGCCGGCCGAACATGTGTTCCGCCCCTGCCTCCGATTTTCTTGGCCAGCCAGCCACTCGGATTGTCCGGAAGCGACAGCGACGTTTCCGGATGGGCAATGCCCAGGCGGTCCAGGATGGCGAAGAAATGCCTTGGATCCTTGCTCGCGACCACGGTCTCGGACGAGTTGCCGAACACCCTTCGGTCCCGGGCCAGTACGTCCAGCAAGGCGGGCCGGTTTTCGAAGCCGGAGCCTGTGACCAGGGGAACGGAGACCGGACAGATGCCCCTGACCGCGCGCGCAGTGGCCGCAGCATCCAGATCCCAGTCGGACGCCGGAATGCGTTGGCAGACCGTCGCATAACCACGAGTATCTTGGTCGGCAAAGAGGTCAAGGACGGCAACCTTGTGGCCGCCGCGCCACGCCGATCTGGCCAGTGCACGCCCGGTGGTAGCGACTATGAGGTGCGAGGGCTTCATGATGTGCCGGAAAAAATCCGCGGTCAGGACGAAAGCTGGCGCGCGGCGGTGAACGCGGCGCGAAAATCGAGGAACACCGGCTTCTCCGCCTGCAACATGGATACCAGAAGGCCCTTCTGACACTGATACTTGACGTTGCCGACTGCCAGGGCGCCGATACCGACAGCTTTGCCGGACCCGGCCTGCAATACAGCGCCGTCGTCCATCACGCCGAGGCCCTCGATTCCCGCCGGCGGAACAGCATTGACATCGGCGGCTACCAGCAGGGCTGCCGCAGTGTCGAGTTGGGCAGCGCTGAGTACCTGCACCCCCGCCTTGGCTGTTGCAAGAATGACCTGGGCCGAGGCAACCAGGCTTGCAAGCTTCTCGGGCGAACTTCCGTCGGCAGGCTCAGTGCTGACCTGATATCGGGCATTTATGGCGGTGGTCGTCTGCCTTGCACCTTCAACGCCGCGACTGCTGGCGACATGAACCCGGGCTCCCGCACCGCAGGCCAGGACCGCCGCAGCGGCACCAATGGGACCGGTACCTCCCAGGATAAGCACTTCGGCACCCTCCAGATTGGCGCCGTGCCGCTTCTGTAATTGCCGCTCGACCGCAGCCACCATGGCGGCGGCGGTAGTGAAGGCGCCGCTGGGATCGGCAAAAACAGAAACCACGAAGGGCGGCACCATCGCCGCCCTGGCGGCATCGAGCATGTCGGCAGCCAGACCGATATCGCGGCCGCCAATGAAGATTCCGGTGCACTTTACGCCCTTGGGCCCCCGGGAAAAGATCGCGTCCTGCGTCAGGTTGCCGATGTCTGAAAGCTGGACGTTGCAATAGGGAATAACCGCCGAGTAGCCGGCATCGTAGGCCATGTTGACGTCGAATGGGCTCGCCTGGGGCGTGGGGGTGAACAGGTGCAGGAGATAGGGGCGCTGTGTCATGATGTTTGAGAGTGGCTCGAAAAATACCGGGCATCAGGCCGCGTCGGCGTAAAGACTCCGGTGCCCGGTTGCCGGCTCCGCAGAGGTTTCCAGGATCGAGGCGCCGCTGTTCATGCCCCGGCAGACCATGAATGACAAGCGCCCGGACTGAGGCCAACGTTCCTGGGCTTGCCGCAGCAGGCGTTCCGCCTCATGCTCGTTGCCAAGTATGGCGAACCCGGTCGGCCCCCATGAACTCTGCCCGACGCCCGCCGCCCCTTCGCTCTCCAGCCAGGCAAGGGCTTCACTAACCGCCGGACTGGCGTAACGACCGCCCTGTGCCGGAGCAAAATGATCGCCGACCGTTTGTTGCAGTGCAGTCACAGCGCGGCCAAACCCGACGATGTCGGCGTCAGCGAGCGAAGGGAGAAGTCGCATCATCACCAGGCGACATAGATGGGCTGCGCTTTCGACAGGAAATTTCGGGAGTGCATCAAATGCCGCCGACTCGTTGCTGCCATGGATGCCTTGCTCATGGTTGTCGAACACGAGGAGGATGCGCCACGAGTCGGGAAAGGACAGCCTGGAAATTACGTGCGGCGGCACGTCGTCTGCGCCACGCCCGCCATCGACAATGAAGCCACCTGTCTCAAAGGCACCGATGCCGATGCCGGAACGAGCGCCCCGACCAGAGAGTTGGGCAATGGTCCTTGGCGGCAGGTCCCATCCATTTACCCGTGCCAGGGCAGTGCCGACTGCCAGCGCGAGTTGGGTTCCCGATCCAAATCCGGCATGGGCCGGAATAGTCTGCCGTACCACAATCCGGGCGCTGCCAGGCATTTCCTGCAAACTGCTGAGGCGCTCGGCGATACGCAGTGCCCGGGCGGAGTCCTCGCCTTCGACACTCATTACTTCTGCTGCCTCGGCCTCAACGACGGTTCTCAAGGACGAGATAGTCAGGCCAAGACTTCCGAAACTACGGCCGAGATCTCCATTCAGGTCCATGAATCCCAGGTGCAGTCGCGCCGGCGCAACGACGGTGATCCGCGCCGCTCGTGCCGTGAATGGGATAGTCATATGGGTCATCCCCTCTCAGCAAGCAACTAACCTGCCACAGGCCCAAACGACGATATCCGGTCGCGGCCTTTCGTTGTGCGCCCCAAAATCGGGACTTCCGCCCCGTTATTGGTACAGACTGTCATCCTCTTTTCCCCTTTGAACGGGGCAGCCATCATATCTGGCGAACAAGCTGCCAACGGTACCGACTTCATGAGCGCAAGTCAGCAAGAAGTGTTCTTCCTGCTAGTCCTCTGGTCGGTCAGTTTATTAAGTGTGACGAGACCGGGGCCTGCGCAATCGGGCGATTTTGCTTAGTGGCACGATCCCTGCGACTGCATCGCAAATTTACCGCCCGGGTAGCATCTGCACGCAAGATAATGAATCGCTAATATTCTGAATTCCGGTATGAACCTTCCCAATGAATCGCGATTGACCAACAATGTCTCCTGCCCTTTTTGTGGCCTTGCCTGCGACGACCTTGACGTTCGGGTTAGCGGAAATTCCCTTGGCGTTGAAACCAGCACATGCGAAAGAGCTAGCCGATTGTTCGCTGCCAACTCGGGAACTCCGGATGCGAATGGATCGATCGGAAATCTTGCAGCACCATTCGCCCAGTGTGTCGCCAGTGCAGCAGCCTTGCTTCGGGGGGCAAGCCAGCCGCTGATCAGCGGCCTCGCCGCCGACGTCGGCGGAGTTCGCGCTGCGCTGAGCATGGCCGACCGCATCGGCGCGATCGTGGACCACATGAATTCGACGGCCTTGTCGCGCAACCTGCTGGTACTCCAGGACAGCGGCTGGATTGTGTCGACCTTTGCCGAGGTCAGGAGCCGTGCGGATTTTGTACTGCTCGTCGGCGCGGAGACGAACAGTCGCTTTCCGCGCTTTGCCGAGCGCTTGATAGACCCGTTGGACTCGCCTTTCAGCGATGGACCGCTGCGACGATCTGTCGTCTATTTGGGCGCCCAACCGAAGGTGCCCACCTCTGCTCGTGTGCTCGACTGCCCGACCGCTCGGCTCGGCGAGGTTTTTGGGGTACTGCGGTGCCTGGTTGCGAATCGCCCACTGCAGGCCTCCCAGGTCGCCGGCCTTGACATGGAAGTCTTGCGTGCATTGGCCGCCGAGATGCGCAGTGCAAGATACGGTGTCGTTGCCTGGGCTGCAGCCGACCTTGACCTGCCGCATGGTGAGTTGATCGTGCAATCCATCTGCGGGCTGATCGCCGACTTGAACGAGCCCACGCGGTTCGCCGGCTTGCCCCTGGGTGGCAACGATGCCGACGTCACCGCCAATCAGGTGGCGCTCTGGCAGACTGGACTTCCCTTGCGCACCGGTTTTGGACGGGGCGTCCCGGAATACGACGCCTATCACTTCGGCACTGATCGCTTGCTCGCCAGCAGGAATGCTGACGTGTTGTTATGGATTTCCGCCTTCGATCCGCTGCGCCTGCCGCCGGAATCCGATGTGCCGACCATCGTCCTCGGCAGCCCGACCATGCGCTTTGCCAAACCGCCCGCTGTCTTTATCCCGGTCGCAACACCTGGCCTGCACCATGCCGGGCATTTCTTCCGCAGCGACGGCGTCATGGCGATACGCTTGCGCAAGCTGACGGATAGTCCGCTGCCCAGCGTCGCAGACGCCCTGACGGCAATCGATCAGGCACTTTAGGAACGACCAATGCTGACCAGACTCAAGGGTGGCCGTATCTATGACCCCGTCAACGGGGCAAACGGAGCTGTGCGCGACATCTACGTCCGCGACGGGCGCATCGTCGCCGCCCCCGGCGACGGCGCGCGGCCCGACCGGGACTATGACGTTTCCGGCAAGGTCGTCATGGCCGGGGCAATCGACATGCATACTCATATCGGCGGTGGCAAGGTAAACATTGCCCGGGCGCTGCTGCCCGAGGATCACCGCGCCGACCTGCTGGCCCGCACCGAACTGACCCGGGCCTGCTGCGGCCACGCGGCGCCCTCGACCCTGGCCACGGGCTATCGCTACGCCGAAATGGGCTATACCGCCTGCTTCGAGCCGGCGCTGCTGCCGACCAACGCACGCCAGGCCCATATGGAAATGGGCGACGTCCCCATCGTAGACAAGGGCGGCTATGCCTTGCTCGGCAATGACGACCTGCTGCTCTCGCTGATGCGGGAAGGGGCGGACCAGAAGCTGATCAACGACTACGTCGCCTGGACCCTCGACGTGACGCAATGCATCGGCATCAAGGTGGTTAATCCGGGCGGCATCAATGCCTTCAAATTCAACGCGCGCAAGCTTGATCTCGACGAAACCTCGCCGCACTATGGCATCACGCCGCGGGCCATCCTGCTGACGCTGGCCCAGGCACTCGAGGATCTTGGCGTACCGCATCCCTTGCATGTGCACGGCTGCAACCTCGGGGTCCCCGGCAATGTCGATACGACTTTGGAGACCATCTCCGGCATCGAAGGCCTGCCGATGCACCTGACGCATATTCAGTTCCATAGCTACGGTACGGAAGGCGACCGCAAGTTTTCGTCCGGCGCGGCACGTATCGCCGAAGCGATCAACCGCAATCCGAACATTTCGGCCGATGTCGGCCAGATCCTGTTCGGCCAGACCGTCACTGCCTCGGGCGACAACATGTCGCAGCACCGCAACCGCAAATTCGCCAGCCCCGACAAGTGGGTGGTGATGGATATCGAATGCGATGCCGGTTGCGGCGTCGTCCCCTTCCGCTATCGTGACCAGAACTTCGTCAATGCGCTGCAATGGGCGATAGGCCTCGAAATCTTTCTCTCGGTCGACGATCCCTGGCGGATATTCCTGACCACCGACCACCCGAACGGGGCGCCATTCACGACCTATCCGCATCTGATCCGCCTGCTGATGGACAAGACCTTCCGCAACGAGCAACTGGCGCGGCTCAACCCGGATGCGGCGGCAGCCAGCACGCTGGGCAGCATCACCCGCGAATACACGCTGAACGAGATGGCGATCATGACGCGTGCCGGCCCGGCAAAAATTCTCGGACTTGCCGATCGTGGTCACCTCGGCATCGGCGCCGGCGCCGACATTACGGTCTATACCGACCGCGAAGACCGCGAAGCGATGTTCAGGACGCCTGACTATGTCTTCAAGGACGGGGAACTGGTGGCAAAGGAGGGCCAGATCGTCAAGGTCACGCTGGGTGCGACCCACGTCGTCAAGCCGGCCTACGACCGCGGCATCGAAGACCGGCTGCGGCCTTACTTCGCACGCTATCGCAGCACCCGCCTGGAGAATTTCGCCATTGACGAGGAAGAACTCTGCGAGTGCGGATCGAGCCGCCTGGCGGTCCATCAATGCCGGCACGCGAGGGTCGCATGATCATCAACGGCGTCGCCATCGATGAAACCTTCGCCGAAGCCTTCGGCATGCGTGCGACGAGGCTCATCATCACTGCCGCAAACCTGCGCTGGGCACATCATGCGGCCAACGCGGCAACCGGCTTTGCGACATCGGTGATCGGCTGCGGCGCCGAAGCCGGGATCGAACGCGAATTGTCACCCGACGAAACGCCGGACGGCCGCCCTGGCGTCTCGGTGCTGGTCTTTGCCGTCTCGGGCAAGGAACTGGCAAAGCAGGTTGAACGCCGTGTCGGCCAGTGCGTACTGACTTCACCGACCTCGGCAGTATTTTCCGGCTGCGACGGCGAAGAGAAAATCGCGCTGGGCAAGAATCTGCGCTACTTCGGCGACGGCTACCAGATTTCGAAACTGTTCGGCAATCGCCGCTACTGGCGAGTGCCGGTGATGGACGGCGAATTCGTCTGCGAGGAGACCACTGGCGTCGTCAAGGCGGTCGGCGGCGGCAATTTCCTCGTCCTCGCCGCCAGCCAGATGCAGGCGCTGCTCGCCTGCGAGGCGGCGATCGATACGATGCGCAAGCTGCCTGGCGTGGTCATGCCCTTTCCCGGCGGCGTCGTTCGCTCCGGATCCAAGGTCGGCTCGAAGTACAAGGCATTGAGCGCCTCGACCAACGACGCCTTTTGCCCGACCCTGCGCGGTATCGGCAACAGCGAACTCTCGCCGGAAACCGGCGCCGTTCTCGAAATTGTCATTGACGGCATCACCGAGGCCGACATCCGCCAAGCGATGCGCGCCGGCATGCAGGCGGTCTGCTCCATCGGCGCGGGCGGCGGCATTCAGCGCATCACTGCCGGCAATTACGGCGGCAAGCTCGGCAAGTACCACTTCCACCTCAGGGAGATACTGGCATGAGCCGGCTGTTGTTAACTCTGAAGGCTGTCCCGGCGATTGGGGTGGACTGCTCTCCCCTGACACCCGCCAGGCTTGCCGGCATGTCGTCCGCCGCGATTGCGGCGATCGAACTTCAATCCGGCAACCGCCGCCTGCCAGCCGGCGAACTTTTCGACATCGCCGGCGAGCCGGGCGATACGCTGGTCATCCGTAACGCCTGCAGCAAGCTTGACCGTATCGGCGCCTGCATGAATGGTGGCACCCTCGATGTCGAAGGCGACGTCGGCGCCTTTCTCGGTGCCGGCCTTGTATCCGGCACGATCCGCGTTTCCGGTGGGGCCGGAGCCTTTGCCGCCACCGGCATGCTCGCCGGCACCTTGCACGTATGTGGCAGTGTCGGCGACTTCCTCGGCGCCGCCATCGCCGGCGACAAGCAGGGCATGCTCGGCGGGCGCGTCATCGTCGATGGCGATGCCGGCGACCGAGTGGGCGACCACTTGCGCCGAGGTATCATTCTGGTTGGCGGCAACGCCGGCGACTACTGCGCGTCGCGTATGCTGGCGGGAACCATTGCCGTTCGCGGCAAGGTCGGCGCACTCCCGGGTTACGCCATGAAGCGAGGCACGTTGCTACTCGCTGGCGCGGCCGAGTTGCCGGCGACGTTCAACGACTGCGGCAGCCACGAACTTATGTTCCTGCGACTGTTCGCACGCCACCTCGCGAGTGTAGATTCCGCAGCGGCGTCCTTCGCGCCGCGTGGCGAACGCGTACGCCGCTTTGTCGGCGACCGCGCCAACGGCGGTCTTGGAGAGATTCTCGTCACAGCCTGATTCGTGTTCCTTCAGCCGAAGACTTCATGACCGACTTGGGACAACTGCGCGGAACGCCCGATATTCGCGGGCAGTCAAACGCCACCCTTGCCATGCTGCGTACGCTCGACACGTTCAGCCCGCCGCCTGGCAATTCGCCGGGTCGCCAGGACTCGCGGCCAAGGGCGTGCCGGCGGCGACTGACAGGCTGCTTGCTCATGTTGGCGGCACTATGCCTCGGCACCGTCGCCTGCGCCGCGCCGTTCGCCTACATCACCAACCAGGGCAGCAACGATGTCAGCGTCATCGACCTGGCGCAAGAGCGTGTCGTCGCAACGATCCCGGTCGGCAAGGGACCCGCTGGTGTCGCCGTCCACGCGGCAAGTCAGCGGGCCTATGTCAGCAATCCGGACAGCAAGGACATCTCGGTCATTGCCACCAGTCGCAACGAGGCCATTGCAACGATTGCGGCCGGTGACGGGCCCCTCGGCATCGCCGTCGCGACCAACGGACGGGAAGTTTATCTGGCCGACTGGTTCAACAATGCTCTGCTCGTCATCGATACCACGGCGCTGAAGACCGTGTCCCGCATTCGGGTGGGCACGGCGCCGGCCGGCGTTGCCGTCAATCCCGTCAGCCACGATATCTATGTCGCCAACAGGGACGACAACACGGTTTCCGTCATCGACTCGAACATGCGGAAGGTCGTCCGCGTCATCGAGGTCGGCGACCGGCCGTTCAGCATCTCGGTAGGCCGGGATGGCCGCCGGTTGTATGTGGTCAATGTACGCAGCAACGACGTCAGCATCCTTGACGCAGGCACGCACCGCCTCATTGGCAAAGTCGGTGTTGGCAATACGCCCTACTGTGCCGCACTGAGCATGGATGACCGGCAGTTGCTGGTGACCAACCAGCACGCCGATACGCTCTCGGTGATCGACACCGACAGTTTCAAAGTGTTGCACACGGTTGCCGCCGGCGGCTATCCCGAGGGCATTGCCGTGCATGGCGCACGCGCCTACGTCGTCAACTGGATGGACGACAACGTCAGCGTCATCGACATGGCCAGTTATCGAACCCTGGCGACGATCGCCACGGGCAAGAACAGCCGCGGATTCGGCAGTTTCATTGGCAGCCCATGATCATTCCCGACCGGGTCGCGACGCCAAAGGATTTTCATCAACCGAGGAGGAGTTCCAATGTACAAAACTGGAGTAGCCGTGGCAATGCTGGTCGCGGCAAACCTGGCCCTCGCCCACGGGCCGAGCCGCTTGAAGGTTACGGAAAGCATCACGCTCGAAGCGGAACCGGACAAGGTCTGGGCGAAGGTAGGCAACTTCAACGGCTTGCCGGGTTGGCATCCGGCCATAGCGGAAAGCAATGCGAGCGACGGCAATAATGTCGGCTCGCGAAGAACCCTGACCCTCAAGGGCGGCGGGAAAGTAATCGAGGAACTCGAAGAACTCGACAACCAGAAAATGGTTCTGAAATACCGGATGAAGGAAGGCGTGCTGCCGGTGACGAACTACACATCGACGCTGTCGGTCAAGGCCATCGATGGCGGCAAATCGCTCGTTGAATGGCGCGGCGCGTTCTATCGAGGCTACCCGAACAACGATCCGCCCCCTGACCAGAATGATGAGGCCGCGGAAAAAGCCATCACCGGAGTCTACAAAACGGGGCTCGAGAACCTGAAGAAAGTCGTCGCGCAGTAGCGCGAGCCTTATGTCTCGGACAGCGGAGGCGAGCATGTCTTCCTCAGCAAGAATAGTGCATTGCAGCATTGGCAAAAATTATCTGCGGCATTGTGCGGGGAGCGTCAATGTTGCACGTGCTCAGGCTCGCGCTACTCGGAAATGGCGTAACGTTTCGCCAACGGATCGATACAGTTGTAACTATTTCGTTACACACTTCGTGCGAACAATCCGGTCGCTTGATTGCGAGCGACCTACTCTGATGCAATAAAACTGGGTTTCCGCAAGGAACGGGGCCCTTGGGACCCGCCCGCTAACGTCAGGTATGTTTCATGCTTCAAGGGTGACAGGTTGTGGACGCGCCGGACTTGGGTTCTAAGCAAACCTGGGGCGCTGGGTGACGTTTCAAAGCCGGGGCTACCCGCCTGAGGATTGAAGGGGGAGGGTGGTGAAAGTTGGAAACAAAACGTAGATTGGTTGTTTGCAGACAGCTGCACTCACTTCAAACCGATAACACGAGGAGAAAGTATGAAAATCAAATCTAGTTCAAAGTATCTGATGTCGGCAGTTGTTGCTGCTGCGTCCGGCATGGCGATGGCCAATGCCGACGTGGAGAAGAACATTGCCGACTCCAAGAACTGGGCAATGCAGGCTGGTGACATGTACAACCAGCGTTACAGCAAGCTCACTCAGATCAATGCAGGCAATGTGGGCAAGATGCAGGTTGCGTGGACCTTCTCGACGGGCGTGCTGCGCGGCCACGAGGGTTCGCCGCTGGTCATCGGCGACACGATGTACATCCATTCGGCGTTCCCGAACAAAGTTTTTGCCGTTGATCTGAACACCAACAAGATCAAGTGGAAGTACGAGCCGAAGCAGGACCCCGCCGTTATCCCGCAGATGTGCTGCGACACGGTCAACCGTGGCGTCGCCTACGCCGAAGGCAAGGTCTTCCTGCAGCAGGCCGACTCGATGCTGGTCGCACTCGATGCCAAGACCGGCAAGGAAGTCTGGAAGACCAAGAACGGCGATCCGAAACTCGGTGCCGTCAATACCAATGCCCCTCACGTCTTCAAGGACAAGGTCATCACCGGCATCTCCGGCGGTGAATGGGGCGTACGGGGTTATGTCGCCGCCTACGACATCAAGACCGGCAAACAGGTCTGGAAGGGCTACAGCGTCGGTCCCGACGCCGAAATGCTGATCGATCCCGCCAAGACGACGACTTGGATGGACGGCAAGGTTGCTCCGGTCGGTCCGGATTCCTCGCTGAAGACCTGGAAGGGCGATCAGTGGAAGATCGGTGGCGGCACGACCTGGGGCTGGTACAGTTACGACAAGGCTCTGAACGCGATGTTCTACGGCA
Source organism: Betaproteobacteria bacterium (assembly GCA_012026675.1). GTDB lineage: Bacteria > Pseudomonadota > Gammaproteobacteria > Burkholderiales > Rhodocyclaceae > Sulfuritalea. Next base: position 47,616 of record VEPA01000245.1, read on the forward strand.
CCGGCAACCCCTCGACCTGGAACCCGTCGCAGCGTCCTGGCGACAACAAGTGGTCGATGTCGATCTGGTCGCGTGACGTCGATACCGGCAAGGTCAACTGGGTCTATCAGATGACGCCGTTCGACGAGTGGGACTTTGACGGCATCAATGAAATGATCCTGGCCGACATCAAGGTCAAGGGTAAGGACACCAAGGCTCTGGTGCACTTCGACCGCAACGGCTTCGCCTACACCATGGACCGCACCAACGGCGCCCTCCTCGTCGCCGAGAAGTACGATCCCAAGGTCAACTGGGCGACGCACGTCGATATGAAGACCGGTCGGCCGCAGGTGGTTGCCAAGTACAGTACGGCGCAGAACGGCCCGGACAAGAACACCAAGGGCATTTGTCCTGCAGCGTTGGGTAGCAAGGACCAGCAGCCAGCCTCGTTCGATCCGAAAACCGGCCTGTTCTATGTGCCGACCAACCACGTCTGCATGGACTATGAGCCGTTCAAGGTCGAGTACACGGCGGGCCAGCCATACGTCGGCGCCACTCTGGCGATGTTCCCGGCGCCGGGCAGCCACGGCGGCATGGGCAACTACATCACCTGGGATGCAGGCAACGGCAAGATCGTCCAGAGCAAGCCGGAGAAGTTCTCGGTGTGGTCCGGTGCCCTCAACACTGCGGGTGGTATCTCCTGCTACGGCACGCTTGAAGGCTACCTCAAGTGCGTCGACGCAAAGGACATCACCAAGGAACTGTACAAGTTCAAGACCCCGTCCGGCATCATTGGCAACGTGTTTACCTATGAGTTCAAGGGCAAGCAGTACATCGGCGTCTATTCGGGTATCGGTGGCTGGGCCGGCATCGGCATGGCGGCTGGCCTCGAGAAGGATTCCGACGGTCTGGGCGCGGTGGGCGGCTACAAGGAACTTGCCCAGTACACCGAACTTGGTGGCAGCCTGACGATCTTCGCCTTGCCCGGCCAGTGATTTCGGCTAGCAATGTCTGATCTTTAGGAACGAGAACGGCACCCCGGCGTTGTTTGCTGGGGTGCCGTTTTTCTTTTCTGATCGATCACCACTCGTAGTAGCGGTTCCCGCGTTTCGGGTGTTACTCTTATTTCGTGCGAGCGGGATATTGGTCACATCATGGCTGCGGGTCCGATCATTGATCGCCAGGGGGCAATCGTTTTTGGAGGGAACTCCCAGCGACCCGATGGACTCTAATGAATATGGACATGATGAAAAAACTATCGGCTTTCGCCGTCTTTGCGATGGCTATCGTTTCACCGCTGGCCGGTGCGGCAGATTGGCCGCCACCGCTGAAAGAGCCGTTATACACAGTTGTCGACGGTGTCAAGGTGGACCCTGACACCATGCAGGGCTTCCGTACATGGCGTCAGGCGGCCTGTGATCGCTGTCACGGCCCTGAGCAACAGGGCTTGGTTGGTCCCTCGCTACTGGAGAGCCTCAAACAACTGACTTATGAGGAATTTGCAGTGACGGTCAGGGACGGGCGTCTCCAAAAGGGCATGCAAAGCTTCGGCACCAGTGAAGCGGTCATGAAAAATATCAACAATCTGTATGCCTACCTCAAGGGCCGGTCCGATGGGGCCATCAAGCGGGCGAAGGTCCAGGAACTCGGATCAGAGTAAAAACCCGTCGGGCTTTTACTCTGGGCCAGTACCGGCTGGACCAGAACCGGATAATCCATGGCCCCGGCAGTCCGGGGCATTTTTTTGGAGTTTCCTTTGCGCAAGTGCATTCATTTTCTTCTGGCCTTGATGACCGCGGTCATCGGTTACGTGTCGACCGGCGGCAGCATGGCCCAGGAGCAGACGAATGAGCGTGCGAGTTTCCGGGTCTGCCAGGACCCCAATAACCTGCCATTTTCCAATACCGGCGGCGAAGGCTACGAAAACAAGATCGCCGAATTGTTCGCCAAAGAACTCGGGCTGAAGCTGGAATACTATTCATTCCCGCAACGCATGGCATTCATCCGTAACACGCTGCGCTACAAACTGCCGGGCGAGAACTATCGTTGCGACATCGTCCTGGGAGTACCGGCCGGTTTCGATCAGGTTTCCGCGACCAAGCCCTACTATCGGTCAACCTATGCGCTGGTCTTTCCCAGGAAAGGGCCGCTCGCGGACGTTCGGTCCGGTGATCAGTTCGCCGCGCTGCCGCCCGCGGTGCTGCGTAAGCTGCGCATCGGATTGTTCGATCGTTCGCCCGCTTCCGAGTGGCTGGCGCGCCGCGGTCTGGTCGAACAAGGCGTTCCTTATCGTATCCTGAATGCCAACCCCGACCAGTATCCGGGAGAGATCATCGAAAAGGATCTTGCGGAGGGGAAAATCGATGTTGCTGTTGTTTGGGGACCCATCGCGGGGTTTTTCGCCCGACGCGTGAAGACTCCGGAACTCGTAGTTGTGCCGCTCAAATCCGAGCCTGGAGTCAAGTTCGACTTCGAAATGGCCATGGGCGTGCGCTACGGCGAAAAGCCCTGGAAGGACGAAATCGAAAAACTGCTCATCAAGAAACAGTCGGAGATCCGCGCCATCCTCGCCTCATATAACGTGCCGATGATCGACGAAAACGGCCGCCTGATCGGTAGTGCCGACCAAGCGGAGCTGTTTGCCCGGCCGACCGAGGCGGTACCGTATCGCGTTGTCGACGGAAAGGCTGACAACAGTACCTTTCTCGGCTGGCGCATCTTTCATTCAAGCTGCGCCGGATGTCATGGCACCGACGCCACCGGCACCGGTGTTGCGCCGGACCTGACCAAGCGCGTCAAGGACATGCCGCGCAGTTCATTCATAGCGACCATACTTCAACGCTACAACGTGGTCATTCGCGAGGGCGATGCAGCCAGCGAATCGGCTTCGCGCGAGGCCTTCATCGAGCAGATCCTGCAGGGCAAGGCAGGGCGAATCGCGATGCCTGTCTGGGAAGGCGACCCCAATGTGGCGCCGAACGTCAACGACATCTATGCCTATCTCAGGGCGCGCGCCGATGGTGCGCTTGGCACCGGGAGGCCGGGTCTCCTCGAATCCGGCTTCCGCTGATGCCCGGAGGCGCTGGAACATGGTCCTTGGTCTTTCTGGTCGGGATCGCTGCATCGTTTCCGTCAACCGTCGCGGCCGAGGAGGTGTTCGATCGCGCCCGGTTCATCCGACTGGCGGCCAGCGTCGTCAAGATCGAAGTGCAGAACAGAGACGGAAGCTATTCGCTCGGGACGGCGGTCGCCATTGCACCTGGACGTGTCGTCACCAACTGCCACGTTACGCGCGGCGCGCTCCTGGTCACGCTGGTCAAGGGCGCGCTACGCTGGCCGGCCACCGCGCAGAGCGCCGATCTTGAACACGACCTTTGCATTCTCGATGCACCGAAGCTCGAAGCGACGCCGGTGCAACTCGGAAGCGCCCGTGACCTGCGTATCGGTCAGCGTGTCGGTGCGATGGGCTTTACCGGCGGAATCGAAATGGCTTTCCGTGACGGCATGGTCGCCGCCCTGCATCGCCTCGACGGCAGCAAGGTCATCCAGAGCACCACGGCGTTTACGTCGGGTGCGAGCGGCGGCGCATTGTTCGACCACGAGGGTCGACTTGTCGGCATCCTCACCTTCCGTCTGCCCGGCCCGCAGGGCTATTATTTTTCGGCGCCGGTCGACTGGATCGCCGAGCGCGTCACGGCCGGGGACGGCTTCGTCGGCATCGGGCCACTCGCCGCAATCCGATCATTCTGGCAGCGGCCACCGCCGGATCTGCCGTATTTCATGCGTGTCGCGCTGCTCGAAGCCGGTGCCCAGTGGCCGGAAGTGCTCGACCTGGCTGACCTCTGGGCGGCCGCCGAGGACGACAGCGCGGAGCCGTGGATCGCGCGCGGCAAGGCCTGCCTGCGCCTCGACCGGCGCGAGGCGGCGGCCAAGGCTTTCAGTCGCGCAACGATGGTCGAACCGGCCTCTAGCGAAGCCTGGTTCAATCTCGGGGTCACCTATTTCCGGCTGGGTGAGACGACCGAACTGCTGCGCGCGCACGCCACGCTCAGCAAACTCAATCCCGACCTGGCCGAAGACCTGGCCGTAATCGCCGGAATTTCACGACAATAGACGCATCAGCGTCGCCATGAGGAATCGATGAGAATGAAGAAGCATTTGCTGCCCCTGTTGCTGGCCTCGTTGTTGATCAGTCTAGGTATCGGCGGGGTTTCCGCCCAGGCCGCAAAGCCGCCGCTGGCCGAACCGGCCGGCGAGGCGCCGTCGAAGCCGATTTCGGCCGTCGAGCAGCGCGTTTTTCTCGACGACCATCTCGGCAACCTGGCAAAGACAGCCGACATCGAGTACAGCTTCAAGCGTAGCGGCACCCTCGGCGATAATTTCGAAGACATGGTTGTCCTCCACGTTCGCGACGGCGGCAAGGAAAAGGGCCGTCTCGCCAGCGCCGACTTTCTGAGCGGCAAGAGCACGCTCAAGTTGCCCGAGATCCCCAATCCGCAAGGCAACCCTGTCGTCCTCTACTTCCTCGAGCGCGACGTACGCGAGATGGAGCGGATCACCAAAGGCAAGCAGTACTTTTTCCGTAAACGCGTACGCCTGGCGCTGGCCGACGCCGACCAGGTCAAACCGGTCACCGTCCGCTTTGAAGGGCGCGACATCAAGGCCGATGAAGTGCGCGTGCAGCCCTATCTCAATGATCCGGTAATGCACGCTCGCGCGGAAAAATACGAGAAAAAGGCCTACATCTTTACTCTGTCAGACCAGGTGCCGGGCGGCGTCTACCAGATCCGCACCACGGTCGCCGCGGCCGACGAGAAGGCCGATGCGCCGCTGGTCGATGAAACCATGACCTTTGCCAAGTTGAGGAAGCAAACGAAATGACCCGAATCAATCGCCTGATCATTGCCGTCGCGGCTATCGCCGGCCTCTCCTCCCTTGCGGCGCCAGCCAGCGCCGACAACGACATTCCGACCGTCGAACGCGTCGAATTCGTCCTCGAATGCATGCGCAGCAATTCCACGGCACCCCGCCAGGAAATGCTCTACAAATGCTCGTGCACCCTTGACCAACTCGCCAAGGTGTTTACCCGTGACCAGTTCGTCGATGGCATGACGGCAGCCAACGCCATGAGCATCGGTGGAGAAAGGGGTGCCGTTCTGCGCGACTCGGAAGGCGCCAAGACGGAGGCCGCCGGTTATCGCGCGGTCTTGGCCAAGGCGAAGAAGGACTGCTTCCTCAACTAGTTCGCGCAGACATGTTCGGCAAGCGCCTTCCGCAGCCCGCCATCCTTGTCCTGGTGGTGCTTGCCTGTGTCTGTGGGGCACGCGCCCGGGCCAGTGACGATCGCACCGCGCCGCTGACGATGCAGGAAGTCGCGGCAGGCATCTACGTGCACACCGGTGCGCATGAGGAGCCAGCGGCGGCCAATCGGGGCGACGTCGCCAATATCGGTTTCATTGTCGGCAAGCGCTGCGTTGCGGTCATCGATACCGGGGCCAGTCTCGCGGTCGGACAGGCGTTGCGGGCTGCGCTTCGGGCCGTTACGCCGCTGCCAGTATGTTTCGTCATCAACACGCATGTGCATCCGGACCACATTCTCGGCAATGCGGCGTTTCGTGACGAGCACCCGGCATTTGTCGGGCATGCAAAACTCCCCGCCGCGATGGCGGCAAAGGGACCGATCTACCAGCGTGCGCTGGCCAGGGAAATCGGCGCCGCTGCCGAGGGCAGCGACTTGATTGCGCCCGGCCAGACGGTCGTCGAGCGCAGCGAACTCGATCTCGGCGACAGGGTTCTTGAGCTCCGGGCATGGAAGACCGCCCACACCGACAACGATCTTACGGTCTTCGACCGGACGACGGGGACGCTGTGGCTGTCTGATCTGCTGTTCGCGGAACGCATACCCGTGCTTGACGGCAGCATTCGCGGCTGGCTTGCGGCGATCGACGAATTGTCCGCATTGCCGGCCCGGCATGTCGTGCCAGGGCATGGTTCGCCCAATCTGCAGTGGCCGCAGGCAATGGCTCCGCAGCAAGTCTATCTGGCAACGCTTGCCGCTGACATCCGGCGGGCATTGGCCAATGGGCAAAGCCTCGCACGGACGGTCGAAACGGCCGCTGGGACAGAACGCGGCAAATGGTTGCTGTTCGACCAATACAACCGCCGCAATGCGGCTGCCGCATTCGCGGAACTGGAGTGGGAATAAGCTGTCCAATTTTGTTGGGATTGGAGGTCTGCAATGAACGCGGTACTGAAAGTTTGTCTGGCCTGCGCCGTGCTGATGAGCGGGGCCCAAGCCCAAGGCGAGCCCCGCAAAGCCTCGCCGGCGGAAACGGCGGCGATCGAAACCAGCGAGATCTGGGCCAAGGTCCGGACCCAGTTGTTCGGCCAGAGGAAGATTGACCCGAACGCAGATTCCCTGATCGAGTTCGATGTCCCGGTCCGCGCCGAGGATGCGGCGATCGTGCCGGTTGCCATGCGAACCCGGATAATCGCGACCCCGGAGCGATTCGTCAGCAAGCTCTATTTGATCATCGACAAGAATCCGTCGCCGATCTCGGCGATATTTTCGTTTACACCGGAGAGCGGCCGCGCCGATATCGAAACACGCGTGCGGGTCGAAGAATACACGCCCATCCGCGCCATCGCCGAATTGAACACCGGAGAACTTTACATGGCAGCACGCTTCATCAAGGCATCCGGGGGTTGCTCGGCCCCGGCCGGAAAAGACGCCGAGGCCGCATTGGCCAATGTCGGCAAGATACGCCTGCGCGTCGATCGCGAGGTGCGCTTCAATGAACCTAACCTGGTCCAGTTGATGGTCAGTCATCCCAACACGTCCGGACTGGCAATGGATCAGCTGACGCGCCTTTATGCACCGGCATATTACGTGCGCAGCGTCGCCGTCAGCTACGGCGGGAAACCGGTGTTTTCCGCCGATGTCGATTTTTCGATCAGCGAGAACCCGCATTTCCGCTTTTACTTTATGCCACGGGCAGCGGGCGAACTGAAGGCGGAAGTCATCGACACCCGCGACAAGTCCTTTGTCGCCAGCCTCGCGGTCGGCGAGCGTTCCGCCTCCGCCGCGACTGATGCGCGCTGACGGCTGCCGCGGTCTGCCGACAACGCAGGTACTGCTCGCATTCCTGGTCGCCGCCTGGACGGCGGGTTGCGGCGGCCTTCAAGCACGATTGTCGGCCATGCCGGAGCCGCTGCAAGTCGCCGATGGCGTCTATATGTTCCAGGGTGCGAAGGGCGAAGTCGATGCCGAGAACCTCGGGCGTACCGGAAATGCCGGGTTTATCGTCGGCGAGTCCGGGGTAGTCGCGATCGATACCGGCACCTCGCGCCAGCATGGCGAGGATCTGCTGGCGGCTATCGCCCGGGTAACCGACAAGCCGGTACGCCTGGCGCTGATTACCCATACCCGGCAGGAGTTTCTTTTCGGCGCCAGCGCCTTCCGCGCGAGAGGGATTCCTGTCGCCATGCATCGCCGTGCGGCGAATCTGATGCGCGCGCGCTGCGAAAACTGCCTCAAGACGCTGCGGCGACAGCTCGGTGAAACAGCCATGTACGGCACGACAATGTTCAAGCCCGACATCGAGTTCGACGCTGCGCACGCGATTGACGTGATCGGACGGCCGCTCGAGGTCCTCTATTTCGGACACTCCAGCGGGCCGGGGGATATCGCTGTCCTCGATACACGATCAGGAGTTCTCTTCGCCGGCGGGCTCATCGACAACCAACGCATTCCCGATGTGCAGGACAGCGACCGCCCCGGCTGGCATGCGGCTCTCGGCACCCTTGGCCGAATGCCGCTCGTGGCTATCGTTCCCGGACACGGCCCTGCCGGACCCGGGAGCCTTGTCGGGGCTGTCGATCGCTACCTGACCGATCTTGAGCACCGCATGGCAGAATTGTTGCAAGCCGGCATCGCGCTGAGCGAGGTCGCGGAAGCCGCCGCGCTGCCCGCGTTCGCGCATTGGGATCGGTACGACAACATTCATCCGCGCAACGCTTCGATCGTATTCCTGCAACTCGAACGCGAATCCATGTTCAAGCAATAGAAGGGACTAAGGCAGATGAGTATCACCATCCTGACCCGGCGCGGCCTTTTCCTCGCTGCAATCGCAATCCTGCTTGGCGTGAGCGCCCTGAATGCAATTGCCCAGCCCGGGGGACTTCCTACCAACGTCAAGCACACCGATTCCTCACCCGAGTGGGACCAGCTGCGCGAGAAACTGTTCCCCGGTCGCCGCATGGAATCGGCCGCAAGCCTGGTGCAACTTGTCGTGCCCTTGCGCGCCGCCTACGGCGCCTCGGTCCCGGTGCGGATCGTTTCCAAGCTGCCGCAGAGCGAGGCCTTGTATGTCAAGAGGATCACCTTGCTGGTGGACAAGAATCCATCCCCCGTATCGGCCGTGCTCGAACTCACGCCCGGGCTCGGACAAGCCGACTTCGAAACGCGCCTGCGGGTCGACGAGTACAGCCACATCCGCGTCGTCAGCGAACTCTCGAACGGTGAGTTGCATACGGATTCACGCTATGTAAAGGTATCCGGGGGCTGTTCGGCGCCGCCGAACCGCGACCAGCTGCATAACATCGGCAAGACCATCCTGAAATTGCCGGAAGGAATCAAGCCGAATGAACCCACCCCGCTGGATCTGCAGGTCGTGCACCCGAACGATACGGGTTTTGAAATGAACCAGATCTCGCTTCTTTACATTCCGGCGCATTTCGTCCGCGCGATCAGGGTAACTTACGCCGGGCGCCCGCTTTTTGACGCCGAGCTTGATTTTTCGATCAGCGAAAACCCCGCCTTCCGTTTCAACTTTGTTCCTGGCGCCGGCGGCGAACTCAAGGCGGAGGTTGTCGATTCGAAGGAAGGGCGTTATGTCGCGACACTTCAAGTGCCCTGAGACGAGGGCGCAGGCCCCGGCGACCCGCCGGTTCAACAACAGCGGAACTTGGCGGCGGCTCGCAGCCGGCATCGGGTTTGCCGCATTTTTCGCCATGCCGGCGCAGGCCGGAATTCCTGCACCCTTTGCGCCGGTCGTCATTCAGCCGGTCGGCGCTCCGGGGCGGGCCGAGTTCGACCTGACCGCTGTCCTTGAGCGGGCCCGACGCGAGAACAAGTGGCTGTATGTTTACCTCGGCGCCAGCGACTGTCCCTACTGCCGGAAGTACGAAGCCTTTCTGGAAAAAAATGCGGTCGAGCTTGTGCCGCATTTCTCCAGATATATCGTCGTCGACCTGCGCAGTTCTCTGTCGGTGACCACGGATGCACTGTTCATCAGGATCGCCGACACCAGTCGTCCCTATGTGGAATTCCAGAAATCAATCGGCGACGAACGCACGCGAACCGTCGTCTATCCCAGCGTCTGGCTGCTCGACGGCAAACCGAAACCGCTGATGCAGCTGCCGGCCGGGACCGGCACCTTCCAGACGGTAGCCGAGCAACTCGAGATTCTGCGGCTGGAGCAGTAGCGTGGCAATGCGGCCCAGGCCGTCCGGCGAACCGGAGCAGCCACGACAATGAGACGACGCGCCACTTTCATGCGGCACGGTGAAAGCGAATACAACGTGCTGGGGCTTTGCAACGACGATCCGCGGATTCCCGTAGCGCTGACTGCGCATGGCCGCAGCCAGGTCGGTCGGGCCGCAACCGGATTCGAGCCGGGTACGATCGATCTGCTGTATGTGTCGCAACTGCCGCGCGCCCTTGAAACGGCGGCCATCATCAATCGGACCCAAGAGGCCGAAATTGCCATCGACCCGCGCCTGAACGACCGGCGCACAGGCTTCGAGGGCCGCCGCGTCGCCGACTATCTTGCGGCGCGCGACGCTGATCCGGCGAATTTCTGTGCCGAAGGCGGCGAATCATTTACGACGCTGAAGGCGCGAGTGCTCGGCTTCCTCGGCGATTTGCGTGCGATGCACGCCCGTCGCGTCCTCGTCGTGTCGCATCATGAAGTTCTTCAGATCGTCCGGGGACATACACTTGGCTGGTCGGACAATGAAATGCGTCAATGGTGGATCGAGCCTACCGGAAGCTTTAGCGTCGAGATCGCGACACAATGAACGAAATTGCCCGCTCAGCCTGGTTCCAGCGCGGCCAATACGGCAAGCGCGTCGCGAGTAGCGGCGACGTCATGAACACGGATGATGCGCGCGCCACGCTGCGCCGCAAGCAATGCCGCAGCGATGCTTGCCGGCATTCTTTGATCCATTTCGCGCGTGCTGAATCCTTTGAACATGGACTTGCGCGACAATCCAACCAGCAGCGGACAGCCCAGTTCCCCGAAAACATCCAGGTGGCGGAGCAGGGCAAGATTGTGTTCGAGTGTCTTGCCGAAGCCGAAGCCGGGATCGATGACAATGCGCTTGCGATCGATCCCCGCCGCCATCGCAGCGGCAACCCTCGCGGCAAGGAAGGATTGGACCTCGCCAACCACATCGGTATAGTGCGGGGCCTGCTGCATCGAGGCCGGCGTGCCTTGCATGTGCATCAATACCACCGCGGCGTTGCCGGCGGCGGCGGCATCGAGCGCACCGGGAGCCTGCAAGGCAGCGATGTCGTTGATGATCGCTGCGCCGGAGGCAACCGCCTGGCGCATCACCTCGGGCTTGACCGTGTCGACCGACAGCGGCACGCCTGCCATCGACAAGGCTTCGATGACGGGCAAGACCCGGCGCAATTCCATTTCCTCCGACACAGGCTCGGCGCCGGGGCGCGAGGATTCGCCACCGATATCGAGGATGTCGGCGCCATCGGCGATCAGCTGTCTGCCATGTTCGATCGCGCGCAAGGTATCGTGATATTTCCCCCCGTCGGAAAAGGAGTCGGGAGTAACATTTACGATGCCCATGATCAGCGGGCGGCTCAGTGAAAGGCAGTACTTTCCGCAGTGAAGTTCCATTGGCATTGAAGTATCGTTAAAGCAGCCTGTATCTTGGGGCGGGATGAGGAAACAAGAATAGCACCCGCCTTCGTCGATTCGGAATACAAGTGAAACCGGTTTTATCACGGGCCGGGTGTCCCGCCCGCCATACGGAAAGGCTCTTCCCCAAAATGAACACGATTTCCTGCTTCGTCTGCCGCCGATTCCGCCTTTCCATCCTCGGCCTGTTATTGGGTATTGCCGCCGCTTTCCCGGCACATGCCGCCGAGGGTGATTTGAAGTCGATCGCGATCCTCGATTTCGAACTTATCGACGAAATGCGGGACACGGCGCCGGCGACCGTCGAATACCAGCGACTCGTTGTCGCGCGCGACCAGTTGGCGGAAGCCTTCGCCAAGGCGGGCCTTTACCGGGTCATTGACCTTGCACCGGCGGCGGAGTTGATGAAGCGCCTCAAGTCCGAACAAAGGCTGCATGAATGCAATGGTTGCGAAATCGATATTGCCAAGGTCGTCAAGGCGGACCGCGTCCTGGTCGGTTGGGTGCAGAAGGTCAGCAATCTGATCCTCAACCTGAACATCCAGATCGAGGATACGGCCACCGGGGCTGTCGTCCTCATCACCTCCGTCGATATGCGCGGGAATACCGACGAATCCTGGCGCCGCAGTGTCTCCTACCTTGTGCGCCAGATGGTGGACAAAGGTCAGGGCAACCGCTGAAGCCGCGGCTCAGCCTTTCGGCGTGAACATGTCGTGCACGATCGTGTGCCGGTTGGCGATCAGTTCGTCGATCGTCGGCTCATCCTTCATCGCACGCGAGATCGCCAGTTTGGTCGCCTCGTAGTTGGTGCGATAGAGATCCTGCTCGTCAAGCTTGGGATCGGTCGCGCAGCGTGGATCGATCCAGATCAGGCTGATGATGCACAGGTCATTGACCTGGGCGCGCGGCAGGATGCCTTCGATAACACAGTCGAGCACGGCGTCAGCGGTCGCTGACTGGACGACGCCGCCAAACAGGTTCACGTAGGCGCCCGACTTCATCGTCACCTTGGGAACAATCATCGTCGCCGGGCGAACCATCTGGTTGCAGGCGCGGATGGCAAGCATCCTGGTATGTCCGGCGGTCTGGCCCATCATGTTGGCGAAGGCCTGGCCAACCGGTCCATCCGTGGCACCGATCAGAATTTCGGGCATAGCGTCGGTATATTGACCGTCGGCGGCGAGAACAGTCGCCTCCCCGGTCTTGAAGATTATCCTGGCGTTCATTTGTGGCCTCCTGTGGAATGACGGAATTGTAATTGTCCGCCCGGCAGTCGCCGCCCTGGCAGGACATTTTTGGTTTGGCTTTGGTCAGGCCGCCGGCACCGGCATGCCACGCCGGTCGAGCAGGGCCGTCCAGCCGCGGATCACGCGGTAGAGCACCCACAGACCCGTGCTGACCGCAACGACCCAGGCAAGGGGGTAGCCAATGATGGTGATGACCAGCAGGCCGGCAACGAACACCCAGACCACGGCAAACCAGAAACTGCGCAGCTGCCAGCGCCAGTGGGTCGCCAGCCAGGTGCCGCGCACCTTGTCGCGCGTGACGTAATTGATGATCACGGCGATGATCGACGGCCAGCTGAAGACGAAGGCCGTGATGATCCAGGCTGAAGTCAGGATGCCGAACACCGCCGATAGCGCATGCAGCCCGTACATCACGTGGCACCAGGCGCGCGGGCCGTCCAGTTGGCCACCCGACGCGCCGTCCGCCTCATCATGCGCGGGTATCACCCCCGGTTCGGTCATTAGCCCTCCTAAAGTCCCAGTTCTTTCCAGAGCAGGTCTACGCGCTGCTTCACGGCTTCGTCCATGACGATGGGACGCCCCCACTCGCGCGTGGTCTCGCCGGGCCACTTGCTGGTCGCGTCGATGCCCATTTTGCTACCAAGGCCCGCCACCGGTGAGGCGAAATCGAGGTAATCAATGGGCGTATTCTCGGCAATCAGGGTGTCGCGCGCCGCATCGACGCGCGTGGTCAGCGCCCAGATCACCTCGGGCCAGGAACGCACATCGACGTCATCGTCGGTGACGATGATGAACTTGGTATACATGAACTGGCGCAGGAAGGACCAGATGCCGAACATCACGCGCTTGGCGTGGCCGGGATACTGCTTCCTGATGCTGACGACCGCCATGCGGTAGGAGCAGCCCTCGGGCGGCAGGTAGAAGTCGGTGATCTCGGGAAACTGCTTTTGCAGCAACGGCACGAAGACTTCGTTCAGGGCCAGACCGAGCATGGCCGGTTCGTCCGGCGGCTTGCCGGTGTAGGTGGAGTGGTAGATTGGGTCACGCCGCAGCGTGACGCGCTCGACCGTGAACACGGGAAACTCGGCCACCTCGTTGTAATAGCCAGTGTGATCGCCGAACGGACCTTCGGCTGCGATCTCATCGGGACGGATCACGCCTTCGAGGACGATCTCGCTTGACGCCGGCACCTGCAGGTCGGAACCGCAGCACTTCACGACCTCGGTCTTGGCGCCACGCAGCAGACCGGCGAACTGGTATTCGGAAAGGCTGTCCGGCACTGGCGTCACGGCCGCCAGTATCGTCGCCGGATCGGCGCCGATCACCACGGCGACCGGGAAGGGCTCTCCGGGACGCGCGGCGCAATGCTCGCGGTAGTCCAGCGCGCCGCCGCGGTGCGCCAGCCAGCGCATGATCAATTTGTTCGGCGCGATGAGTTGCTGGCGGTAGATGCCGAGGTTCTGCCGGGCCTTGTGCGGCCCGCGCGTGACGACCAGGCCCCAGGTGATCAGCGGCGCGGCATCGCCGGGCCAGCAGGTCTGCAGCGGCAGACGCGCCAGATCGACGTCCCTGCCTTCCCATACGACATCCTGGCAGGGCGCTGAACTGACCACCTTGGGCGCCATGTTCAGCACCTGCTTCAGGACCGGCAGTTTGTCCCAGGCATCTTTCAAACCCTTGGGCGGCTCGGGCTCCTTGAGGTAGGCCAGCAGTTCGCCGACCCCGCGCAGGCGGGTTTTCCAGTCAAGCTCAGCGCTGTCCTCGCCTTCCGCGGCAGCAATTCCCAATGCCACCCGGCGCGGCGTGCCGAACAGGTTGACCAGCACCGGCATCGCATGGCCTTTGGGCTTCTCGAACAGCAGCGCCGGGCCGCCGGCGCGCAGCACGCGATCGGCGATTTCGGTCATCTCCAGAAGGGGATCGACCTCGACCGCGATCCGCTTGAGTTCGCCCAGAGTTTCCAGTTGCGCCATGAAATCGCGCAAATCGGTATATTTCATGGCCCGAGTTTAGTGCGGATTTCAGCAGGAATGCGGCTGCGTGCTGCCGGCCGCATCATTGCAACCAGGGCCGCAGGTTGAGTTCGGCAACGATGCCGGCGAAGATCGCCGCGCCGAACCACTTGTTGTGGCGGAAGGCGGCAAAGCAGCCTTCGCGCTTGCGGTGGCGGATCAGCGTGTAGTGATAGCCGGCCAGTGCGCCGGCGACGGCCAGCCCGGCGAAATACAGCACGCCGTAACGCAGGTCCCAGCCGACCACGGCGAGGATGGCGAGTGTCATGGCATAGCAGAGCATCACGGCGACGACATCGAAGCGGCCGAAGGTGATGGCCGCCGTGCGAATGCCGATCTTTAGATCGTCCTCGCGGTCGACCATGGCGTACTCGGTGTCGTAGGCCAGAGCCCAGAAGATATTGGCAATCAGCAGCGTCCAGCCCAGCGCACCGACTTTGCCGGTTGCCGCGGCGAAGGCCATGGGGATGCCGAAGCCGAAAGCGATCCCGAGATAGGCTTGCGGCAGGGCGAAGAAGCGCTTGGTGAAGGGATAACTGACAGCGAGGAACAGCGCGATCAGTGCCAGCCACCAGACATCGCGGAAGATCGGCAGCGCCACCAGGAAAGCGCAGAAGGCCAGCACGGCAGCCAGCGTCAGCGCCTCGCGCGTGGACACCATGCGCGCCGCCAGCGGCCGGTCTTTGGTGCGTTCGACATGTGGGTCGAAATCCCGGTCGGCATAGTCATTGATCACGCAACCGGCGGAGCGCATCAGCAAGGTGCCAAAGGCGAAAATCCAGCCCAGCATCCAGTGCGGCTTGCCCCCGGTCGCCAGCCATAGCGCCCAGAAAGTCGGCCACAGCAACAGCAATGTTCCGATCGGCTTGTCCAGCCGCATCAGCTTCTCGTAGAGATCGAGGCGGTGTTTCAAGGCGGCAAAAGTCATGGCCCGATTTTACCGGCACTCTCCGCGCAAGGCCACGCCGGATACGCCACCCTTAAGCTGCGGTGACCATGGCAGAAACACTTCGGTGACCAGCAGGCGCGCCGCGCCGCGCGTAAACAGCGCGCGTCGGGCCGCCAGGCGCTGCGGCACGATGCCTTCGCCCCACTCCGCCGCGGCGCGAAACAGGGCATGGCGCGCATCGAGGCAGCGGTAATGCAATGGTCCAGCCTTGACCCGTGGATCGGTGAACAGCACCGTCGCCAGCGAACGCCGGCCGGCACGGTGCAGCAGCTTCAGGGCCGCGCGATTGGCCGCGGTGTGTGCATACACGGCGACGCGTCCCTGTACCCGCAGCACCACCTCGCGCACCGGTACGGTGCGGCCGTCGGCCAGGTTCAGTACGCGCCGCTCGTCCTCGTAGGGCAGGCGCAATCCCTGATGCAGGACTTGCACGGTGGTCGCCCCGAAACGCTGCAGGTGTGCCGTAAGCGAGCCGCTTTCACGCAGCCAGGCGCGCAGGACGCCGGACTCGCCGCAGAATACCCGCCAGCCGCCGGCATCGCAGCCGCGAAACTTGCGCTTGCGCAAGCTCATCTGAATTCTGCAAGCTCCATGCTGCGGCATTTTACCGGCAGCCGAACCGGTGATGCCACAGCGCAAGCGGCCGCGGGTTTCAACCCGGGCAATCGAGTTGCCACCGCTTGAAGCGATTTGTAGCATCATTCAAGGAAGGCCACGTTTCCACTCCGCCGATGCCCTTACCCGACTCTTTCAATCACTGCTTGTGATCGAGCGATGAAACAAAAATTTCCGCTACACATTCATATCAGCACGCTGTTTGTCGTCTTGATCCTGCTGGTTGGCAGCATCATCGCCGGGGTCGGGTACAAACTGTCCCGCGAAATGCTGCAGTCGACTGCCAATGACTTGATCGGCCGCATCGGCGACGAGACCAGCAAGGAGATTGAAGCGCTCATTGCTCCCGCCGAACTGGCCATGAACCTGATCAGTCATGACCTGCTCAGCGAGGCGAGTTCCTTCCCGCAGCGGTTCAGCCGCGTGCCCTTTCTCAAGGAGGCCTTGCTTGGGTCGCCCGCGCTGTCGTCGGTCTACGCGGGTTACCCGAACGGCGACTTCTTCTTTCTGCGGCGCGTTGCTGACGAAGCCGAGAGGTCGATGTTCAAGGCCCCGGAAGACACCCGCTATATCGTGCAGTCCATTGAACACGACAAGGACACGCATCGTGGGCGCTTCCTCTTTCTCAACGGCGCGCTGGCTGAGTTGCGCGCGGACGACCGTCCCGATTATGCGGCCAGCTACGACCCGCGTACGCGCGACTGGTTCAAGAATGCCAGTACGTCCGCCACCTCGATCAAGACCCCTCCTTACCTGTTCTTCTCCAATCGCAAAGTCGGCGTGACCTTGGCGACGCGAGGCGTGAAGGGCGGCAGCGTGATCGGCGCCGATATCCTGCTGGATACATTGGCGAACAATCTCAAGAAGAACAAGCTCACGCCCGGCACCGAAATGGCACTGGTCAATGGAAAAGGTTTCGTCCTGGCGCATGAAGACGTGGCAAGGCTGGTTGCTGTTGCCGGAGGGACGGATGCCAAACCCAGCCTGATTCTGCTCGAAGATTTCGGGCGCCCCGCGCTCGCTGCTGCAGCGAAAATGCTCCATCCGCCTGCCGGCAGTGAGGTGGGCACGAGTTTGAAGATTGGCGGTGAGGATTGGCAGGTCAATATCAGTCCCGTGCGCCTGCCAGGCATACCTCCCTTGTACCTGGTCCTCGCCATTCCGGACAACGAATTGCTGGCTGCCGCATTCAAACAGCGGAATACCGCGCTAGGCATAACGCTGCTGATCATACTGATTGCGATACCCATCACATGGGGTCTGGCACGCGGCATTTCGGGCCCCTTGCGCGCCTTGCATGGCGAGGCCGAGAGAATTCGCCGCTTCGATTTCTCCGACGCCGGCGGGGTACGCTCCATGGTTTCGGAAGTAGACGCACTGAGCAACACCATGGATGGCATGAAGCGCACCATCCGCCGCTTTCTCGACATCAGCACGGCGGTCGCCGGAGAACAGAACTTCGACCTTTTGCTGGCCATGTTGTTGCGCGAAACACTGTCTGCCGCTGAAGCCGACTTCGGCATCCTCTATCTGGCCGACAACGAGGGTTTGCTGCCGATGGTCCTTGTGGACCGGAACGGTGAAAAAGTCGACAAGCCGCTGCCGGCGGTTTTGCTCAAAGAGGCCGGCCTCCTGCTCGGGGCGTCCCTGGCAGAAGGACGCACCCTGTCCGCACGGCTTCTGCCTGAAGATATTGCGGCGGCCGGTCTGGGCGATTTGATCGACATCAACGCGACGCAACATGGTGTCGCCGTACCCTTGCGCAACCGCCAGCAGAACCTGGTCGGAGCCATGCTGCTCGTGCGGCCAACGCCGATCGACGATGCGCAACTCTCTTTCATCGGCAACCTGGCCGTATCCGCGGCCAGTTCGCTTGAGACACGCGAACTGATCAAGGCGCAAAAGGAGTTGTTCGAGGCTTTCATCCAGCTCATTGCCGGTGCGATCGACGCCAAGAGCCCGTACACCGGTGGTCATTGCGCGCGTGTACCGGAACTCACCAAGATGCTGGCCCGTGCCGCCTGTGCCGAAACCAGCGGCCCGTTCAAGGAGTTCCAGCTGAATGACGGCGAATGGGAAGCGGTCCATATCGCGGCCTGGCTGCACGATTGCGGCAAAGTCACCACGCCGGAATACGTGGTCGACAAGGCCACCAAACTCGAAACGATTTATGACCGCATCCACGAGGTGCGCATGCGCTTTGAAGTCCTCAAGCGCGACGCGGAGATTGCCTGTCTGCAAGCCATTGCCGCCGGCGCTGATGAAGCGCAGGCGCGCGCGGGTCTGTCCGCGGAACTGGCCCGGATCGATGACGACTATGCCTTCATTGCCAGTTGCAATGAAGGCGGCGAATTCATGGCGCCGGACAAGATCGAACGCCTGAAGTCGATTGCCGCCCGCACCTGGTTGCGCACGCTGGACGACCGTATCGGCATTTCCCATGAGGAGAAGGCACGCAAGGCCGCCACCCCTGCAGCCGCCCTGCCGGTCGCGGAACCGCTGCTGGCCGACCGGCCGGAACATGTTTTCACGCGTCGCGCGCAGGACCGCATGCCGGAAAACAACAAGTGGGGTTTCCGCATGAAGGTTCCCGAGCTCCTCTACAACAAGGGGGAGCTCTACAACCTGTCGGTGGGACGCGGCACGCTTTCGGAAGAGGAGCGTTACAAGATCAACGAGCACATCGTGCAGACCCTGATCATGCTGTCCGCGCTGCCGTTCCCGAAACACCTGCGCCAGATACCGGAAATCGCCGGAGGACATCATGAAAAGATCGACGGCACGGGTTATCCGCGCGGACTGAAAAAGGAGGACATGAGCCCGGTCGCGCGCATGATGGCCATTGCCGACATCTTCGAAGCCCTGACGGCGATCGATCGCCCCTACAAGAAAGGCAAGACGCTTTCGGAAGCAATCAAGATCATGTCGTCGATGAAGAAGGACGGGCACCTCGATGCAGACCTCTTCGAACTGTTCCTGCGCTCGGGGGCCTATCGCGAATATGGCGAACGCTTCATGAAACCTGAGCAGATCGATGAAGTGGATATCGCGCAGTACCTGAGCCCGGCCCCAGCCTGAATTCGCCGGCTTATCAGCCCTGTTCCGCTCTTGATCCGAACCGTCATCGCACGCCAGGCGACGCGTGCGTGATTTCCCAAGCGGTTACGCTTTCAGCAGTTCCTCGCGACCGCCCAGCCAGCGTTGCAAATGCGCCTCAGCGGCCTGCGGCGACTCGCGCAGAATGTCCTCGGCAACGGCTCGCGCCTGCTCCACCAGCGCCGCATCTTCCAGATCGGCATAGCGCAAGAGTGGCAGGCCGCTTTGCCGCGCGCCGATAAATTCGCCGGGGCCGCGCAGGCGCAGGTCCTCGCGCGCGATTTCGAAGCCATCCGTGCTTTCGAAGATGATCTTCAGCCGAGCCCGCGCCAGTTCACCCAGCGGTTGCGCGTAAAGCAGGATGCAGGCCGATTGCTCCGCGCCACGCCCGACGCGGCCGCGCAACTGGTGCAGTTGCGCAAGACCGAAGCGCTCGGCGTGCTCGATGACCATCAGGCTGGCATTGGGTACATCGACGCCGACCTCGATCACCGTGGTCGCCACCAGGACATGGATTTCGTTGCGCACGAAAGCGGCCATCACCGCTGCTTTGTCGCCGGCCTTGAGGCGGCCGTGCACCAGGCCGATCTTCAGGTCCGGCAATTCGGCAGTGAGCCGCGCGTAAGTCTCTTCCGCCGTCTTCAGCTGCAGGGTTTCGCTCTCCTCGATCAACGGGCAGACCCAGTAGGCCTGCCGCCCGTCGCGGCACGCATCGTGCACCCGCGCCAGGATCTGGTCGCGGCGCGCTTCCGACACCAGCTTGGTGGTGACGGGACTGCGTCCCGGCGGCAGTTCGTCGAGCACCGAGACGTCGAGGTCGGCGTAGTAGCTCTTGGCCAGGGTGCGCGGGATCGGCGGCGCCGACATCGCCAGCTGGTGCGCGAACTGTCCCTTTTCCTTCAGCGCCAGACGCTGGCGCACGCCGAAGCGGTGCTGCTCGTCGACAATGGCGAGGCCGAGGCGGGCGAACTCGACTTTGTCTTCGATCAAGGCATGGGTGCCGATCGCGATCGGCGTCTCGCCGGCGGCGACTTTTGCGATGGCGGCTTCCTTCTCGCGCTTTTTCAGGCTGCCGGTGAGCCACGCCACTTCGATGCCGAGGGGTTCGAGCCAGGCCGCCAGTTTGCGGTAATGCTGCTCGGCGAGTATTTCCGTGGTGGCCATCAGCGCCGCCTGGTAACCGGCTTCGACCGAATGC
>VEPA01000098.1 GCA_012026675.1 Betaproteobacteria bacterium
CGCATCATGATCGGCGGCGATTATCAGGGCAAGAATCCGGAGATCCAGAACGCCAGCATCACCTGGTTCGGCCCCGACGCCACGCTGAAAGCCGATGCCGGAAAAGTCGGCGACGGTGGCACGGTGATCGTCTGGGCCGACGACACAACAAGGGCCTATGGCAGCATTTTCGCGCGAGGCGGCGCCCTTGGCGGCAACGGAGGTTTCGTTGAAACCGCGGGTCACAAACTCATCATCGGCGAGACCGCTCGCGTTGCCACAACTGCGCCGCACGGCAAGGCGGGCCAGTGGTTGCTCGACCCCTATGATTTCACTATTGCCTCCACCGGCGGTGACATCACCGGTGCAACTCTGTCTTCAGCCCTGGATTCGAATAGTGTGGTCATCCAGACCACCGCCACCTCGGCCTCGTGTTCCGGCGCGATTTGTGGATCGGGCAACAGTTCCGGCAGTGGCGACATCTTCGTCAATGACAACGTCGTCTGGAGCAGCGATTTCGGCCTGACTTTGTCCGCCTACCGCAATATCAACGTCAACTCCGTGATCGCGGCGAGCGGGAATTCGGCCAGCCTGACACTGACTCCCAACACGGGTGCCCTAGGAGGCAGCTACATCTTGGGCATCGGCGGCCGCATCGACCTTACCGGGAGCAATCCCGGCCTGACGCTCGCCGGGCAAAGCTATACGGTGATCAATAGTCTGGGTGTGTTCAACGATGCCAGCACCACGACGCTGCAGGGGATGAAGAACAATTTGGCCGGCCGTTATGCACTTGGCAGCAACATCGATGCGTCTGCAACCAGTGGCTGGGACGGCGGACAGGGTTTTGTGGCCATCGGCAACTACACCAGCAACTTCAATGGCATGTTCGACGGCCTCGGGCATGTGATCACCGGCCTGAGCATCAACCGGCCATCCGAGCCTGGTATGGGCTTGTTCGGCTACGTTGGCACCGGTGCAATCGACAACGTGGGCCTGGTCGGCGGCACCGTCACCGGCGACGGCTACGTCGGCGGGCTCGTGGGAGCCAACAATTTCGGCGCCATCAGGAACAGCTACGCTATCGGTAGCGTCGCCGGCAACAGCTATGTCGGCGGTCTGGCGGGGATCAACTATTCCGGCACCGTCAGCAAGAGTTACGCTGGCGGCAGCGTCCACGCCCTCAACAACAGCGTCGGCGGACTGCTCGGAAGCAACGATTACGGCAACGTCAGCAACAGCTACGCTACCAGCAGCGTCGCTGGCAACGCCTATATCGGCGGTCTGGTGGGTTACAACTATTCCGGCAGCGTCAGCAGCAGCTATTCGACAGGCATCGTCACTGGCGGCTCGTTTGTCGGTGGTTTGGTGGGAATCAACACGGGAACGGTCAGCAACAGCTTCTGGGATATTCAGGCAAGCGGCCAATCCGCCAGTGCCGGGGGTACCGGACTGACAACTGCCGAGGCGATGCAGTCTGCCAATTACCCGAGCTGGGATTTCACCAACACCTGGTACCAGATGGATGGCAATACCAGGCCCTTCCTGCGCATGGAATACAGCACCAGCATCACCAACGCGCACCAGCTGCAGTTGATGGCGTTGAATCAGAATGCAAGCTACAGCCTGGCCAATGACATCAACCTGGCGGAACTTAGCCAGGCATCGGGATTGTGGAACACCACGACCGGCTTCGTGCCTGTGAATCTTGCCGGCAAATTCGACGGAAACGGGTACACCATCACCGGGCTGACCATCAACCGACCGGCAGCAGATTTTGTCGGTCTGTTCGGGCAGGTCGGTGCCGATGCCGGCGATGCCGGAATCATCCGCAATGTCGGACTGGTGAATGTGACAGTGAACGGTCTGAATTACGTAGGCGGGTTGGTCGGGGAGCTCTACGGGACGGGCAGCGTCACCAATTGTTACAGCATGGGTACGGTCAGTGGCAGCGGCCAATTCATCGGCGGTCTGGCGGGCCTCAATTTTCGCGGCAGCATCAGCAATTCCTACACCTCGGGTACGGTCACGGGAACCGGCATCAATGCCCCCGCCCCGTATGGCAGTCCTATAGTGTATGTCGGCGGGCTGGTCGGCGAGACTTATGGCGAAGGCATTGATGGCGTCATCAGCAATTCCCACAGCTCGGCCGTTGTGCAGGGATATGGCGATGGGGTCGGCGGACTCGTCGGCTATATTTTCGGCGGCATCATCCAGAGTTCATATAGCACGGGCGCGGTGACCGGCACTTTCAATGCAGTCGGTGGACTGGCAGGGCAGAGTGACGGAGTTAGTGTTGGCGGCACCATTGACGTGTCCTACAGTTCAGGAGCTGTAAGCGGCCTGGATTATGTCGGCGGACTGGTGGGCATGAACAGGCATGGCACCATTAGCAATTCCTACAGCGTGGGGCAGGCCAGCGGCAACAATAATGTTGGTGGACTCGTAGGCCAGAATCGCACGCTGGGAACCGACGTCGGCGGCACCATCACCAATTCCTACAGCACGGGAAATGCCGTCGGCAATAATTATGTCGGCGGACTCGCGGGGTTCAACGGCGGCAGCATTGGCGCTACATATGCCACGGGCGCGGTCAGCGGCAACTCGTATGTCGGAGGCCTCGCAGGGGCCCACAGCCCCGGCACCATCAGCGATTCTTACGCCATTGGCGCGGTCAGTGCCAGTTCCACTTATGCTGGAGGATTGGTGGGTTTTGCGGCCGGCGGAACCATCAGCAATTCCTACAGCACAGGCAGCGTGAGCGGTGGCAGCAATTACGGCGGGCTGGTGGGCTATGACGGCGGCACAAGCATCACCAACAGCTTTTGGGACACCCAGACAAGCGGCCAATCCACAAGTGCAGGGGGCACCGGACTGACGACGGCTCAGATGCAGACCGCCGCCACCTTTACCGGCGCCGGCTGGTCCGTCGACGTCTGGAACCTCGCCGACGGCGCCTACCCCACGCTGAAGAACATGCCCGCTCCGCCTGTCCCCGTGTGCGCCGGTTACGACAACTGCTGGACCGGCGCGGTGGATAGCCTGTGGGCCACCGCCGGCAACTGGTCTGCCGGCCACGTTCCCACTGGCGCTGAAACGGTCAAGATGGACGTAACAGGAACACCGACGATCACGCTTTCAGGTGTCAATCCGAGTTTCGGCAGTCTGTGGCTTGCTGAGAACCTGGATGTCGATGCCGGTGTCACGTTTGCGCTGAACAATCTATTCACGCTGACTTCCGGTACTGCTACCTTCAATGGCACGGCAAGCGTCCACACCTATTCGCAGACCGGCGGCATCCTCGCCGGCAACGGCGCATTCACCGTTACGAACAGTTTCACGAAGACCGGCGGCACCATCAACCGCGCAGGCGACATGACCATCACGCAGGCATCCGGAGTGCTGGATTTCGCTGCGACGCAGGTGGGCGGCCTGATACTCGACGCCAGCACCATCAACCTCGGCCCCGTGGCTTCCATTGGCTGGATCAGCCTATACGCCGACAATTTGCACATCAGTGGCGCCGCGTCTTCCGCGGGCATGTACATTCAGCCGAAGGACTACTACATGCCGATCACGCTGGGCACCAATACGGAAATAGGGCTGAGCCTGGCGCAATCCGACCTCGACAATATCAGCACCGGCCCTATGCAGGTCTTCGCAAACAACGTGAGCGTCGACAGCAGTTCGCCGACGACGCCAGTCACGTTCGCCCATGTCGACAGGCTGCAGCTTGGCAGTCACGTCGCAGTCAACTCGCCGCTGACCCTGCTCCAGGCGGACAGCTCACTGTGGCTAAACGCCAGCACGATCGACATCAACGCAGGGCTCACCGCAGGTACCGGCGGCGTCTTCTTCGGGCCGATCGGAACCTATACTCCCTACTTGGTCGGCGTAGCAGTCAAGACCCATCCTCCAGGCACGGTGGAACTGACCAACACCGAACTCAGCCGCATCGTCACCACGGGTCCGGTGGTCATCGGCGATTCCATGCACGGCTACAACAGCGACTCCGGCTCGATGCAAGTGGCGGGCCCGATCAACCTGACCGGCATCACGTCGCAGTTGCGGCTGGTCGCCAGCGACATCACCCAGGCGCCGGGGGCTACGATCACCGTTCCGCAACTTGCCGTGGATGGCTACGGTGGCATCGTCCTCACCGAGGCGAATAATGTCGGTACCTTCGCCGCCAGGTCTGTCGGCGACATCAGTTTCACCAATGCCGCGCCGCTGACCATCGGCATGGTGGGGATCACTATGCCACTGCCTCTCACGACCGACGGCGTGATCGCCGGAGGCACTGCAAGCATTTCGGCGCAAGGCCCCCTGACGCTGTCGGCCGCAGCCGGCCAAACAGTAACAGTGTCCGGATCGGAAGTCTGGCTGACCTTCAACGGCGACCTCGACCTGAATGCGGGAGCCGGCGGGAGAGCCTATGTCGAGGCGACGTCGCCGGGCTTGACCCATCTCGACTTCTCCAACTCGGCCGGGCAGGTGAAGTTCAACGGGTCGGTCGCCACCGCAGTCACCAACGGCGTTGCCAGTCCGGCTAGCGCCGACTTCATCGGCTTCTGGAATCAAGGCGTCGCCGCCGTGCCGGGCAGCACGCTGCTGCTGAGCAACACCTCGTTCTCCTTCGGTGGCGCCCCCTGCGCAATCGGCTTCACCGACTGCTGGATCGGCGCCGTCGATAGTCTCTGGACCAATGGCGCCAACTGGCAGGACGGAACGGCACCAGCATCGGACACAGACAGCGTCAAGATAAACAGCGGCACCACCCACAGCCCCTACCTCACCACGGGGACCGTCAGCCTCAGCCGAATCTTCCTGGACGGCAACATCACCACGGACAGCGGTGTCATCTTCAACATCAGCGACCTATTCACCCTCAATGCGGGAACCATCACTCTCAATGGCACGACATCACTTGCAAACTACGTCCAGACCGGTGGCACCCTTGCCGGAAGCGGCTCGTTCACCGTAACCAACAGCTTCGCCCAGAGCGGCGGTGTGATCGACCGCACGGGTGCCATGAACATCACTCACAACGGCAACCTGCCTTTGGGCCTGATCACGACGACCGGGGCGCTGTCGATCACCGCAACCGGCGCCATCTACGACAGCAACGGCAGCGCGTTGAACCTCAAGGCAGGAACGATCGGCCTTGTCAGTGTCTATGGCGGTTCCGCCGGCGAATTGGCAATCAATGCGGATGTGGAGGCGGGAAGTTCGATCACGGCAACCGTTGACGCGGCGGCGGCCAACGGCGGCATCTCGATCCGCAACACGGGCGCGACGCAACCGCTTTATGTAAGCCTGTCCGACAACGCCGCGGCGAACAGCAAGGTGAGTTTCACTCATACCGGAAGCGACCTCACCCTGGGCGATGGATATCATTATTTCTCGACCTCTGGCGGTTCAGGCGGCACAGGTTCCATTTTCGTCGCAGCGCCATCGAACAGCCTGACTTACGCTGACTATGGCGGCGGCCTGTCGGGACATGACATCATCCTTGCCGCGGGGAACAATCTCAACCTGAACGGCGGCCTGTACGCCTCCGGCAACGTCGGCCTCATTGCCGGCAACATGCTCGCCATCAACAGCAATGTACTGGGCTACAACCTTGCCCTCGCGGCGCCGGTCGTCAATGTCAATGGTTCAGGCTTTGTGTACGCCGAAAACGATGTCTCGGTACTCGGCTCGACAATCAATCTTGCCTCCGGGGCGTGGATCGAAGGCACCAACGTCTTTCTTGGCGGCGGCACCATGAACCTGAATGGTCAGGTTACCGCCCATGGCCAACTGGAATTCGATCTCGACAACGTGAACGCAGGCTATGGCGGCAGTCTTGCCGCCTACGGTCCGACAAGCAACATCACCGGCATTGTCTCGCGCGACATCGTGCTGGATGAGGCCCACTTCGGCGCCGGCAACGACGTAGCTCTGACCTTCACGGGTCCAACGTCAACGATTGCGCTGAGTAATGGCGGGCATGTTCTGGCCAACTCCCCGAGCACCATCTATCTCGACTTCCTGGCCCGCTCCAGTGGCGGTGTATTGATCGACGGTGTCGCGACGACGACGTCGGTTCCCGGCGGCAGCGGCTTCTTCGTAGTCAACACCGCCACCCCGGCCATCGAAGGTGCAGGTTTGAATCTCGTCTATGCCATTTCCAATTTCGTTGCGGCCGATCCCTGCGCAACCAACCCGGATCTCTGCAAGCCGCCGTCGCCCAATGTTTCACCGATGGACTTCGGTAGTACGCTGCCGGTGCTCACCCAGCCGGAAGCGGAGAACATCGCCGGGTGCGATCAAGACAGCTTCGGCTGTGACGACGAGTGGGAGGATCAGTCGCGTCAGTCGTCCCAAGCCATCGATGGGATGAAACCTGGATGGGAAGTAGCGAAAAGCATTGGCCAGTGTTCGTTCTAGAGCGGACGCCGGCATCATGATGGCGATGCCCACCGTACTGACCGCCAGCCTGGCCTGGCCAACCGTTTGCCGCAACCCTGGCCGAATCGAAAAGAACAGGGTTGCGCCGGAGTCGGCTACTTCTTTGGCGCTACCAGTTCAGGATATTCCTGAACTAGCGTCGTTCCATCCTGACGCCAGGCATGGCAGTGATTGATGAAACCCACCGCGCTCTGATCGGGCCATTGCCGCGGGTCGGCGGACACGGCCATCTGCCGAGCAATGCGGTCGGGCCATGAGGCCTGCATATAGGTGTTGGCGGCCTGCGCCACGAGTTCCGTGACGTGGGTGCAGCCCTCGACGCCGCCGAGAAGTTTCTTCATTTGCCGCGTGAATCCAGGGCCGATGCGCAGGCCGATCAGTTTGCGGTAGGCCTCGTCGGTGCCACCGCACATAGTCCAGGGCGCGGTTAGCGTGGTCGCCCTGACATCCTGTATCAGGAAGTCCGTGTCTATGGTCAACAGCAGCGACATGCTGTGCATGCGGGACCCGGCTTGCACCGGCGGACGCGAACGGAAGGCCACCTGCTGGCCTTTCTCGTCGGTCAGGGTGGCTTCGATTTCCAGCCAGCCGTTCTTCAGGCGGAAGGCGCGGCAGGTGATCTGCCGCGTGTGAACCAGTTCGCGTTCGGTTTCAGATGACAACTTTGGCTTCTCCATGGTCATTGGCGGGAATCGCCGTGTCGCGAGCGCCGACTTTGCCGATGGCCGCCTGCAAGGCGCGAAATGGCAGCAGCACGCAGCGATGGCGGCTCGGATAGGCGCGGGCCGGAACGAACATCGCCAGTTCCGGCCAGCCGGCGGGAATGGCCACAGCCCCCTTGAGCATGGCGTCGAGCTCGCCGGTCAAGGTCTCGACCGCAGCGGCATCCAGTCCCGCCGCGCGGGCGCCGATCAGCGAGGCTGCCGCCCGGCACAACAGGCAGCCCTTGGTCTCATGGGCGACGGCTGCGATGCGACCGCCATCGAGCGCGACCTGCATGCGCACGCGGTCGCCGCACAGCGGGTTGTCGAGCTTCGCTTCGCCCTTGACGTTTTCCAGCCGGCCATGGCCGTGGGCAGCCCGGGCGCACTGCTTGATGGCGTCCTGGTAGAGCGAGTCGGCGTCGTTCATGACAGTTCCCGCCGCGCGCAATCGAGGCCGCCGAGCAGCGCCTCGATGTCGGCTTCGTCGTTGTAGAGCGCGATGCTGGCGCGGGTGCAGGCTTCGACACCGAACGCCGCCAGCAGCGGCTGGGCGCAATGGTGGCCGCCGCGCAGCGCAAGGCTTTGCGCATCGAGCACCTGGCAGATATCGTGCGGATGCAGGCCGGGGATGTCGAAGGAGACGATGGGCGCGCGCTCTCCATTCTGCGGCCCGAGCAGGTGCAGGCTCGGGATGCGGGCGAGGCCTTCGATCAGGCGCTTGCACAGCGCATCTTCACGCGCGCGGATGACGGTCCAGTCCAGCGTCATCATCCACTCCAGCGCGGCGGCGAGGCCGACCGCCTGAGCGATGGGCGGGGTGCCGGCTTCGAAGCGCTGCGGCGGCGCAGCCCAGGTGCTGGCCTCTGGCGTCACCTCCGCGATCATGCCGCCGCCACCAAGGAAGGGCGGCATCTGAGTCAGCGCCTCCGCCCTGCCCCAGAGCACCCCGACGCCACCCGGGCCGAAGCACTTGTGGCCGGAGAACGCATAGAAATCCCCGCCAAGCGCCTGCACGTCCTGCGGTCCGTGCTGCACGGCCTGCGCGCCGTCGAGCAGCACCCTCGCCCCCGCCTCGCGTGCCGCGGCAACGATGGCGGCGACATCGGTCCAGGCACCCGTGACATTGGAACACTGCGTGACGGCGATGAACCGGCAGCGGCTGCCCATGAGGTCCGCCAGGCGCTCAAGGTCGAGACGCCCGTCTGCGCTGACCGGGATCAGCGTCAGTTCGATGCCGCAGCGGTCGCGCAGCATCTGCCATGGCACGAAGTTGCTGTGATGCTCGGCCACCGAGATCAGCACGCGGTCGCCCGGCTGCAGCGTGGCGCCGAAGGCGTGGGAGACCAGGTTCAGCGCCGCCGTCGCGCCCGAGGTGAACACGATCTCGTCCGCCGAACCGGCGTTGAGGAAACGCGCCGCCGTTTGCCGCGCCTGCTCGTAAGCAAGATCGGCGGCCTCGGCGAGACGATAGGTGCCGCGCAAGACGTTGGCGCGAGAAGTGGTCTCGTGGTGCAGCACCGCGTCGAGCACCGTACGGTGGATCTGCGCGGTGGCCGCACTGTCCAGGTAATGCAGCTCCGGCGTTGCCGCCAGCAGCGGAAATTGCGCGCGCAGACTTGCGGCGGTGTGACTCATCGCCGGCTCATTTGGGACCACGCGCTTCCAGCGCCGCCGGCGTATCGACGTCGGCGAAGATCGCGTCGTCGTCGAAGCTCACGGCCTCGACCCGCGACGCATGCCGCTGCAGCAGCGCCCGCGCGCCGACATCGCCCTCGACCGCCATCATTTCGGCGAAAAACTCGCGCGGCCAGAGTATCGGGTTGCCGCGCCGGCCCTCCCGGACCGGGGCGACGATTTTCGGTTGTTGCGGATCGAAGGAGGCGAGCAGGCGATCGACGTGGCCGCCGTCGATCCGGGGCATGTCGGCCAGCAGCACCACGGCCGCGTCGGCATCGGCCGGCAAGGCGGCCAGCCCGCGGCGCAGCGAAGACGCCATGCCGGTTTCATGATCAGGGTTGTGCGCGAACTGCACGTCCAGCCCGCCAAGGCAGGCCTCGACCGCGTCGGCATCGGCACCGGTGACCACCAGCACCGGGCTGCAGCGCGAGGCCAGCGCCGCATTCACCGCGCGACGCACCATGGCGATGCCATCCACCGGCTGCAGCAGCTTGTTGATGCCACCCATGCGCTTGCTGCTGCCGGCAGCCAGCACCAGTGCCGCCACCCTGCGCCCGACGGGCACGTGCCGCGGCTCAGGCGTTGTCGCCTGTTCGTCCTCGTCGGCTTCGGCCGGGCTGCGGATCAGGCCGCCGACGCCCATCGCCATGATCTCGGCGCGGCCCATGGGCAGGCCGGCCAGCAGGCGCTGCAGCACCCAGTCCAGACCGTTCGTGCGCCGCGAGCGCGCGCAGCCCGGCAGGATGACGACCGGCACCGCACCGATGCGCGCCAGCAGCAGCATATTGCCCGGCTCGACCGGCATGCCGAAATGGATGATCTCGCCGCCGGCGGCGACGATGGCGGCCGGTACCGTGTCGGCGCGATCCTTGGGCACGGTGGCCCCGGCAATCATGACCAGGTCGCAGCCGGCCTCCAGGGATTCGCGCAGTGCCAACGCCACCGCCTCGCGACGATGGGCGCAGCGCTGCACCAGACCGAGGTGCGAGCCGAGTTCTTCCACCCGGCGCCGGCTGCTGGTGACGGCAGTGGCGTAGTTTTTCGCGGGGTCACCCGACTGCTCGGTGACGATCAATGCGGCGCGCTTTTGTTCATACGGCAGCAAGCCCAGCGCCGCACCCTGTCCGGCCTGCGCGGCGCAGCGCTCGATCAGCTCGCGGCTGACGGCCAGCGGGATGATCTTGACCGTGGCCACCACGGCGCCGGCACGCACGGCGGCCAGGGGCGCCAGGGTCGCCACGGTGACGGCCTCGTCGATGCGGTTGATGCGGTCGATGATGGTGGCATCGACGCTGACCAGGCCGCGTTGTGTCGAGTGCAGGTTGCAGCGCCCGGCGTGCGCGGCGCGGGCGACGATGCCCGGCCCGACCAGCAAGGCAGCAATGGCAGCGGCGGCGGCGTCTTCATCGAGATCTCCGGCGGCGAGGCGCGCGCCATGGACCGTGGCGTGGCCGGCGGCCGCCAATGCCAAAGAGTCGGCGCTGGTGAGACGGCGACCTTTTCTGAAAATTCCGTCCGGCAGGCGCAGGCTGTGCGCCAACAGCAGCCCTTCGCACTCCGCCAGCGGAAATTCGCCGAAGATCACGCGCCTGTTTCCACGCGCTCGCCGCGGTAGCGGACCTGGATCACTTCGGCCAGGATGGACACGGCGATTTCGGCCGGCGCACGGCCGCCTAGATCGAGGCCGATCGGCGAATGGATGCGCCCCGTCAGATCGCCCAGGCCGGCCGCGCGCAGACGTTCCAGGCGCTTCTCATGCGTGCGCCGGCTGCCCAGGGCGCCGATGTAGAACAGCGTGCTCGGCAGGGCAAGCTCCAGCGCCGGATCATCGAGCTTGGGATCGTGCGACAGGGCGACCAGCGCCGTGGCGGCGTCAAGGCCGAGACGCGCCAGGGCCTCGTCGGGCCATTCGTCGCTGAGCTGGACGCCGGGGAAGCGCTCGGGCGAAGCGAAGGCGCCGCGCGGATCGATGACGATGACCTCGAATCCGGCCGCGGCCGCCATCGGCGCCAAGGCCTGGGCGATATGCACGGCGCCGATGATCAGCAGGCGCGCTGACGGCACGTAGGCGCGCGCGAACAGTTTGTCGGCGCCCGCCAACTGCGTACTGTGGCCGCTGGCCAGCAGGGCTGTCGCCTCGGCCGCCTGTTCCGGGCCCAAGACCAAATCGCCGCTGCTGCCCGCCGCATCGATCACGCACTGGATGCCATCGGTCAGGCGCGTGACGACGACGAGAGCCTCGCGTTGCTCTTGTGCCCGGGCAATTCGGGCGAGCGTGGCGGCTTTCATTCCACCGGCTCGACGAAAACCTGCACGCGGCCGCCGCAGGCGAGCCCGACCTGCCAGGCCTGCTCGTCGCTGACGCCGAATTCCAGCAGCTGCGGGCAGCCGGAGGCGATAACCTGCGCCGCGGCGTCGATCACCGCGCCTTCGATGCAGCCGCCGGACACCGCGCCGACAAAATGCCCGGCCTCATCGACGGCGAGGTGGCTGCCCTCGGGACGTGGCGAGGAACCCCAGGTGCTGACCACCGTCGCCAGCGCCGCCGGCTTGCCCGCAGCGCGCCATTCCTGGAGGATTGCAACGATTGAATCGGGATCCTTGCTCATCGATCTATTCCACCTTCGTCCTGGACGATGCGCCGGGTTGGCAAGCAGTCCGCTACTCCATTTACTTCCTGATTGTGCCGCAGGAAGCGTGCAAAATACAGCGCACCAATTAACGCTGGCGGCTTGGAGAGCAGTTACGCCGCCACGCGGAACGTCGAAAAAACCACCTCAAAGAGATTGACATCCACTGGATTAATTGCATACAGTGTACTGTATCCATTGCTTGACTCAGTACTTAACTTAGTGCTTGACCTGGTGCTTGACCCAGCGGCCGGAAACAAGAGCAGCCGTCAAAGCCAGCGGAACCGTCCAGAATAATTATCGAGGAGACAGGACATGAGCCAGACCCGCATCATGCTGGATGAAAAAGACATACCCACCCACTGGTACAACATCGTCGCCGACATGCCGAACCCGCCCCTGCCGCCGCTGGGGCTCGACGGCAATCCGGTGGGTCCGGAAAAGATGCTGGAGATTTTTCCGGGAAACATCCTCGAGCAGGAAATGAGCGCCGAACGCTGGATCCCGATTCCGGAAGAGGTACGCGAGATCTACAAGCTGTGGCGTCCGACGCCACTGATGCGGGCGCACCGCCTGGAGAAGGTCCTCGGCACGCCGGCCAAGATTTTCTACAAATACGAAGGCGTCAGCCCCTCCGGTTCGCACAAGACCAATACGTCGGTGCCGCAGGCCTTTTATAACAAACAGGCGGGTTTCTCCCGCGTCACCACGGAGACCGGCGCCGGCCAGTGGGGTTCGGCGGTTTCCTTTGCCGGGCAAATGTTCGGCATCGAAGTGCGCATCTACATGGTCAAGATCAGCTACGAGCAGAAGCCTTACCGACGCTCGATGATGCAGACCTGGGGCGGCCAGGTCTTCCCCAGCCCGACCAACATGACCCAGGCCGGACGCGACGCCCTGGCCCTGGACCCGAACAATCAGGGCAGCCTTGGCCTGGCAATTTCCGAGGCCGTCGAAGAAGCCGCCTCGCGCGCCGATACCAACTACACGCTCGGCTCAGTGCTCAACCACGTACTGCTGCACCAGACGGTCATCGGCCTCGAAGCCAAGAAGCAGCTGGCCATGGTCGGCGAATATCCCGACATGGTCTTCGCACCTTGCGGCGGCGGCTCGAACTTCGGCGGCAGCGCCTTCCCCTTCCTCGCCGACAATGCCGCCGGCAAGAAGGTCCGCCTGGTCGGCGTCGAGCCGATCTCCTGTCCGTCGATGACCAAAGGCATCTATGCCTACGACTATGGCGACACCTCCGGCTACACGCCGCTGATGAAGATGTACACCCTGGGCCACAATTTCATGCCGCCGGGCATCCATGCCGGCGGCCTGCGTTATCACGGCGAATCGCCCCTGGTGTCCCAGCTGTACCACGAAAAACTGATCGAGGCGGTTGCCGTGCCACAGGTGGCCACGTTTGCCGCCGGCGTCCAGTTCGCCAAGGCCGAGGGCATCATTCCCGCGCCGGAATCCTGCCACGGCATTCGCGCCGTCATCGACGAAGCCCTGCGCTGCAAGGAGTCAGGGGAACCCAAAACCCTACTCTTCTGCCTCTCGGGTCACGGCCACTTCGACATGGCGTCCTACGACCGCTATCTGTCCGGCAAACTCGAGGACTACGACTATCCGAAGGAACTGGTGGATGAGGCGACGCGGGACCTGCCGAAAGTAGATTGGCCCAAGGCCGCCTGAGCCCTGCGGTTCGCGGCAAGCACGAAGGGGGCGCCTGCTCCCTTTTTGCTTTCTGCACCGCAACCGCCGATCATTACGGACAACAAGGCAACACTCCGCGCGTGGCTCAACGCTCGGCACGCCGGTGTCGTCGCCACGCCGCCGGCGGTTGTCCGGTCATGCGCTTGAAAGCGCGCGAAACCGCCGCCTCCGAATCGTAGCCGCCCTCCTGCGCGATGGTGGCGACGGTCTGGTCTCCGCTTGCCAATCGATTGGCGCCGAGCTGCATGCGCCACGACGCAAGGTATTGCATCGGAGGCATCCCCACCAGCGCCATAAAGCGCTCGTGCAGCGCCGATCGCGACAGGCCGATTTCGTGGCCGAGTTCGTCCACCGTCCAGGGATGCGTCGGCCGCTCGTGCAGACGGGCGATGGCGCGCCCGATCTGGCGGTCGCGCAGCGCCGCCAGCCACCCGCTGCCCCCCTCCTCGGGCAACGACTCCAGGTGACGGCGCGCGGCATCGACGAACACCATCTCGCTGACCCGTTCGAGCACGGCCGCGCTCCCCGCGCGCCGCTCGCGGGACTCTGCCACGGCCTGAGACAGCATCGGCGCCACCCAGGCCCCGACACCTGTGGAAGGCAGGTGGAGCAGTGGCGGCAACGCCGAAATCAGGGGATTGAAGGGACGCAGGTCGCAGGAAATGAAACCGCATACCAGCAACACGCTTGCATCGTCGGCGGGCAGCGCCTTCCCCGGTTCGCAGACGCCGTCGTGGAAGGCGACCAGGATCGGCTTGGGATGGTCGCGCATCGTCGCGCGCCAGGTCTGATCTCCGCCCGCCGCGCGCATCCCCGGCGCGCTCGCCAAAAGATGCGCATCGCCGCGGGGAAACATCACGACGTCACCGGCGACGAAGCGCTTCGGTGCCATGCCATCCACGGCACACCAGCCAGCCCCCTTGAGGATCATGTGATAGGCGATCATGTGCTCCGCGCCAGGACTCAGCGCGCTGGCAAGCTTCGGCGAAGGCGGCGTTTCGGCCACCCAGTTCGCGTCACAACTGACGTAATAAAACAGGGCGCCGCGCATATGAACGCTGCGCAGCACGTCGGACAGCAGGTCGTGAATCATGTGGAATGACTCCCAAATGCGGATTCCTGGACGAGCCCGGCGGACGCCGATGCAATCTTGCACCCATTTGGCGACGCGCGAGCAAATCCGGCGGACTGGCGGAAAAGCGCAACCCGGCACAACTCCAGACAATGCGAATCGTCGCTTGCAACATTCGAACGACGCATATCCAAACGTTACCTGAACATCTCCCAACCCCAAGAAGGAGCCTACCATGTCCCAAGTTCTCGAGTCACCCGTCCCCACCCTCGACCTGGCCGCAATCAAGCAGCGGCAGCAGGCTATCTGGGCCAGCGGCGACTATTCCATCATCGGCACCACGCTGCAGATCGTTGGCGAAAACCTTGTCGAGACGGCCGACGTGCGCGCCGGCGAGCGCGTCCTCGATGTCGCCGCTGGCAATGGCAATGCCACCCTGGCCGCCGCGCGCCGCTTCGCCGACGTGACGTCGACCGATTACGTTCCCGCCCTTCTCGCCAAAGCGCGCGGGCGCGCCGACGCCGAATCGCTACCCGTCCGCTTCAAGGCGGCGGATGCGGAGAATCTTCCCTTCGACGACGAAAGCTTCGATGTCGCCCTGTCGACCTTCGGCATCATGTTCAGCCCCAACCACCAGCGCGCGGCCGACGAACTGTTGCGCGTGGTGCGACGTGGCGGCCGCATCGCGCTGGCCAACTGGACGCCTCAGGGTTTCATCGGCCGTCTGTTCAAGGTGATCGGCACCCACCTGCCACCCCCCGCTGGCCTTCGTCCCCCAGCGCTCTGGGGCACGGAGACCCATCTTGTCGAACTGTTCGGCACCGGTGCAGCGGCAATTCATTGCGAACGGCGCCACTTCAATTTCCGCTACCGCTCGCCGGCGCACTGGCTGCAGGTGTTCCGCGATTTCTATGGCCCGACTCACCGAGCCTTTGCAAGCCTCGATGCGGACAGCGGCGCCGCCCTGGAACACGACATCATCCGCTTGCTTGAGGAAATGAACACGGCAGACAGGGATTCACTGGTGATTCCGTCGGAATACCTCGAAGTTGTGGTCGAGCGTTCCTGACTTCCGCAACGGCGAAGTGACCGGCCAACGGACCGGCCCAAGGCCGCACGAGCCCGGCAGAAAAGCAAAAGCCGGTTCGAGGGAAAGAGAGCGTAAGCTCTCTTTTCCTTCTTTCCGGAGCACACCTCTGTGACACCAAGCCCCTTCGAATGCGACAAGCTGATCCGCTTCCATCACTGCGATCCGGCCGGCATCGTGTTTTACCCGCAATACTTCGTGCTGTTCAACGAACTGGTCGAGGAC
The DNA here is from genome assembly GCA_012026675.1 of Betaproteobacteria bacterium. Taxonomy (GTDB): domain Bacteria; phylum Pseudomonadota; class Gammaproteobacteria; order Burkholderiales; family Rhodocyclaceae; genus Sulfuritalea. The sequence continues at coordinate 15,532 of VEPA01000098.1, forward strand.
TGGTTCAATCAGGGCCTGGGGATCGATTTCGCCCGCTTCCACGTCGAAGACAAACTGGGCGTGCCGATGGGCAGCATCACCTGCCGCTTCAGTTCGCCGAGCAAGGTCGGCGAGATGCTGCGCCTGTCGCTGTCGATCAACCGCATCGGCAAGAGTTCGGTGGAACTGAACGTCACCGGCAAGTCGGGCGACGAGGTGCGGGTCCAGGCCACGCTGACCGTCGTCGTCGCCTCGCTGAAGAACCACCGCTCGGTGCCGATTTCCGCCGACATGCGCGCCAGGCTGGAGCGCTACGTGGTGCCGCCCCCCGCCTGATCGTTCTTCTTGGCAAGTTCCAGCAGGGCGCGCTGGAATTCGGCGATCGATTCGGCGGTGATTTCCTCGCCGCATTCGTAGCAATAGGCCTTGCCCTTGAGCCTGTCGACCCAGCGGCAGCCGCAATGGTCGCAGGCGAGTTCGGGGGCGCCGGTGGGATTGTAGAAAATCATCGGCAGGCGCCGAGAAAGGCCAGACCGAGCGACTCGAGGAAGTCCTCGTAGCCGGCGTCCTGCAACTGGGCCTTGTTCCTGAAGACGAAGAACATGATGTTGCCGCGCCGGATCAGGCGCTTGATCGTCTTCAGCATGTCGCCGCCCAGTTCGACCAGCATCGTGTCCATCGCTTCCCGGTCAGCCACCAGCAAGAGATCGACGCGCGTCGAAGACATGCCGGCGAAGCGTTCGATGCGTGCCGACATGCCGCCGTTTTCGACTTCCCAGGCCATCAGCGGCACCTCGGCCGCCATCACCTGCAGGCCTTCCAGGCGCTTGCCGGGCAGGATGCCCGAGGCTTCGCGCGAAACGAAGCCGATCCGCGAACCGGTGTCCATGCCGACGAACAGTTCGCGCTGGCGGTCGAGCATGGACTGCCAAAGGCCCATGTCGCCGAACATTTCTTCCGTCGCATCCGTGGCGGTTGTCATCAGTGTTTGGGCGTTGCCAGTTCCAGTGATTCGATGAAATCGAGGATTCCCGATTCGTCCAGTTCGTCGCGCTGGCGCAGGACAAAGGGCTTGATGTCGAGCAGACGCGCAAGGTGGGCCATGCATGCCGTACCGCCAGCGCCGACTCTTGCAATGGCCGTGTCGTTCATCACCAGCAGCAGGCCCCAGTCCGCCGGATAACGACCGTCGAAGGCAACCGGCCCGGTGGCTCGTGCGCGGCTGCCCGGCCACCACAGCCAGGCCTGCCCGCGCTTCGCCGCGAAGTCCTCGCTGCCGATGAAGGCCACGGCAAGCGGCGGTCCGCCAACCTCCTCAACCTCGGGCAAGCGCTCCAGCAGTTGCAACCAGGATTCCTCATCCAGGCTCATGCGTCCGGAATCACGGCGGTGGCCTCGATCTCGACCCTGGCGCCTTCCTCGACGAAACCGGCCACCTGCACTGCCGTCATCGCCGCACTGTAGTGGCCGATCAGGCGGCGGAACACCGCGCCGAGTTCCTTCTGCTTCGCCCAATACTCTTCCTTGCTGCCGAGGTACCAGGTCATGCGCACGATGTGTTCGGGTTTGGCGCCGGCTTCGGCCAGGATCGCGACGACGTTCTTCAGCGCCTGCTCGGCCTGGCTGACGATGTCGTCGCCGGGAAACTCGCACTTCTCGTCCCAGCCGACCTGGCCGGCGACGAACACCATCTGCCCGCGCGCCATGACGCCGTGGCTGTAGCCCTTGGCCAGCGGCCAGCCGGGTGGCAAAAGTGTCTTCATTTGTTCTCTCCCTGGGTTGTCTGGCGCAGTCTGAATCGCTGCAGCTTGCCGGTTTCGGTACGCGGCAGGCTGGCGACGAACTCGACCTGGCGCGGGTATTTGTAGGGCGCGATGCTCTGCTTGACGTAGTCCTGCAACTCCTTCGCCGTTGCCGGCCCCGGCTCATTGCCGGGTCGCAGCACGACGATGGCCTTGACCACCTGGCCGCGTTCCGAGTCGGGTACGCCGATCACGCCGCACTCGGCCACCTTGGGATGGCGCAGCAGGGCATCTTCAACTTCGGGTCCGGCGATGTTGTAGCCGGCCGAGATGATCATGTCATCGGTGCGCGAGTGAAAATGAAAATACCCGTCGCCATCGAGCGAATACGCGTCTCCGGTGTAATTCCAGCCGTCCTTGACGTACTTGGCCTGGCGCTCGTCGGCGAGATAGCGGCAACCGGTCGGGCCCTTGACCGCCAGCTTGCCGACCTGGCCCACCGCTACGGGCTTGCCGTCGTCGTCCATGACGCAGGCGATGTAGCCGGGAACGACCTTGCCGGTGGCGCCCGGCAGCGCGTGCGCCTCATCGGCCGAGATGAAGATGTGCATGAGTTCGGTGGCGCCGATGCCGTCGATCATCTCGATGCCGGTGGCCTCTTTCCACAGTGCGCGCGTCGCCGCCGGCAGCGCCTCGCCGGCCGAGACGCATATCCTCAACGTACTGCCACGCAGCGGGCCGGCAATAGCGGCGATGGCGCGATAGGAGGTCGGCGCAGTGAACAGGATGGTCGCCTGGTATTTCAGCACCGCATCGACCAGATCCTGCGGTCCGCCCAGTTCCAGCAGCACGGTCGAGGCGCCAATGGAGAGCGGGAACAGCAGCAGGCCGCCGAGGCCGAAGGTAAAAGCCAACGGCGGCGTGCCCATAAAAATATCGTCGGGCGTCGCGCGCAGCACATGCGGCGGCCAGCAGGCGCAGGCAGCCATGACGTCGCGGTGAAAGTGCATGGTGGCCTTGGGCTGGCCGGTGGTGCCCGAGGTGAAGGCCAGGATGCAGGTGTCGTCGCGCGCGGTGTCGACGTTGCGGAATTCGGCGGATTGCTTCGCCATCACGGCTTCGAGGCCATCGACCGAAGCATCGTTGAACCAGAGGATGTGCTGCAGCTCGGGCGACTCGGCGGCGGCCAGCTTGAGTTCCTCGGCCAGGCGCAGGTCGCACAGCGCGTGGCTCACCCTGGCCTTGGCGATGACGTGCTTGAGTTCCTTGGCGCGCAAGAGCGGCATGGTCGCCGTGGCGACAGCGCCGACTTTCATCACCGCGAACCAGCAGGCCGCCATCATCGGGTTGTTGGGTGCGCGCAGCAGCACGCGATTTCCCGGCACCACGCCGAGGTCATTCACCAGCACGTTGGCGATGCGGTTGGCGTGTTGCTGCAAGTCGGCATAGGTCCAGCGCAGGCCGGGCGCCTGGATGCACAGCCGCCCTCCTCGCCCCTCCGCCACATGCCGGTCGAGCAGCTCGGTCGCGCAATTCATGCGCTCCGGAAACTTCAGTTCCGGCAGGTCGAAGAGGAACTCCGGCTGCTGCTCCGCCGGCGGCAGGTTGTCGCGGGTAAAGGTATCGACATGGGCGCTGTATGACATGTCGCTGCTCCCGCTCCCTCAGATTCTCACGCCGAGGCGATAGCCCTCTTGGATCGCCGCGTCGAGCCCGCGCGGCACCGTGGCGTCGCCGCCGCCGTGCAACTCGTCGATCATCCACTGGAACTCGTGGAACAGGTCGTGGTTGGCCTTGCGCGGGCTGGAGACGATGACGCTGTCGCAGGGAATGAACTGCTCGCCCTTGGGTGTTTTCACCGTCGCACCTTCCTTCGTCACCTTGACCAGGCTGGCCAGGGTCACGGTCTGGATGCCGAGTTCGTCCACCCAGGCCGTATGCCGCCACTTGAAGGTCGGCATGATGTCGCCGCCGATGCGCTTTTCCTTCTCGACCACGGTCACTTCATGGCCGGCCGTGGCGAGGAATTCGGAAATGGTCAGGCCGATCATGCCGCCGCCTATCATGACCACGCGGTTGCCGGTCTTGACCTTGCCGTGCGCCACGTCCAGCGCATCGACCAGCAGCTCGGCGCCTTCGAGGTACTGGAACACCGCCATGTCGGTGCGCGCACCGGCGGCGACGATGCAGACGTCGTACTCGTGCAGCACGCTGCGCATGAACTTGGCGTTGGCTTCGGTATTGAGGCGCACTTCGACGCCGAGTTTCTTCGCCATCACGCCGTAGTAGTCGATCACGCTTTGCAGGTCGGCGGGCCGCGCCAGGTCGTTGGCGGCATAGGCGCCGAGCGCGCCGCCGATCCTGTCGGCCTTGTCGAACACGGTCACCGTGTGGCCGCGCTTCCTGGCCGTGATGGCCGCTTCCATGCCGGCCGGGCCGGCGCCGATGATCATGATGCGCTTCTTCTCGGTGGCCTCGGTGACGTGATATTCGGGCTCGACCTCGTGGCCCAGCATCGGATTCATGGTGCAGGTGTAAGGCAGGTCGCGGAACAGGCGCGACAGGCAGTTGAGCGAGCCGATGCAGGGACGAACCTCTTCCATGCGGTCTTCGGCGGCCTTGTGGATCATCTCGGGGTCAGCCAGGAGCGGGCGGCAGACTTCCCAGTAATCGAAGACATTGTCCTTGACGCAGGCGTTGGCCATGGCCGGGTCGGGCAGGCGGTTGCCGAAGGCGACCAGCGTGTTCGGAAACATCTTCTTGGCCTTCTCGGAGAGAAAGTTCCAGTAGCCCGGCTCGACGTCGCGGCCGAAGGATGATTCCGGCGCCTCCTGCCAGCCGACGGTGACCGAGATCATGTCCACGCCGCAGTCGACGGCCTGTTGCATGAGTTCGAAGGATTCGTCCTGAGTGTTGCCGCCCCATTTGTCCATCAGTTCGGCGCCGTTGAGGCGAATCGAAAGCGGATTGTCGGGAGTGGCCTGCTTGATGGCGGCGATCAGTTCGCGCATGAAGCGGCCGCGGTTTTCCACCGAGCCGCCGTACTCGTCGGTGCGCTGATTGGTGAAGCGCGAGTTGAAGTTGGCCAGCAGGTAGCCCATGAAACTGGTGACCTCGGTGCCGTCGAAGCCGGCGCGAATCGCGCGTTGGGCGGCGTCGGCGTGCTGCTTGATGACGACCTTGATCTGCTCCTTGGTCAGTTCGCGCGGAGGGCGGAAATGCGGCAGGGTCTGCGGCACCACCGAGGGCTGCACGCAGTAGCCGAGGTCGATGCCGCCGTAGCGCCCGGCGTGCAGGATCTGCTGCATGGCCATGGCGCCGGCGTCGTGGATGTACTCGGCGATTTTCTCGAACTGCGGCAGGAACTTGTCGTCGTGGATCGCCACCTGGCGAAAGTAGGACTTGCCCTCGCCCAACGGATCGGGATAGGCACCCTGGTTGGTGATCAGGCCGCAGCCGGTGCCGGCGATGACCCGAACCCGCGCCAGTTCGCGCGGCGTGATGGTGCCGTCGCGGCCGTTGTAATTCGAGACGCAGCAAGCACCGTACTTGATGCGGTTCTTGACTTCGAACCTGCCGATCTTTCCCGGCTGGAACAAATGATTGAGCTTCGCTTCGCCCGGTCGAGTCACTGTGATTCCTCCTCATGGCCCGGCGTTTGGCGGGCGTTGAATTTGTCTTTGGATACTGTATACATTAAGCGCAAAGGGTCGGCGCGTCAATACGACGAACCGAAGATTTCGGGGTGGCCGTGCTCCCACGCGGCCGCCAGTTTCGGATCGCGCCGCGTCAATTCGGCATGGTCGACGCGGCCGGTGCGCGTCATGTAGCTATAGGCGAAATCGAGCGGCGGCAGCTGAATCAATTCATCCATGCGCTCGTACCAGCGGATGCTGGCATTGGCCGCGTCGAGGATCTTCTTCATCGGCGGCAGGCGGCGCTCCTGATAAAGCGCCAGCGCCTCCGCCAGGCTGCCCGTTTCGCGCAGGGCCTTCCACAGGGCGATGGCGTCTTCCATAGCCAGGCGCGTACCCGAGCCGATCGAGAAATGTGCCGTGCGCAGGGCGTCGCCCATCAGCACCACATTGCCGAAGCTCCACTGCCGGTTTGTAACTGCCGGAAACTGGCGCCAGTAGGACTTGTTGGAAAGTATCGGTTTGCCATCCAGGTCCGACGCAAAGACGCGCTCGCAATGGCGGATCGTGTCGTCCTCTGCCATGTCGGCAAACCCGGCCCGCTGCCAGGTCGCATCCGTCACCTCGACGAGGAAGGTGCTCATGCCCGCGCTGTAGCGGTAATGATGCGCGCAGAACACGCCGTGTTCAGTCTCGCGGAAGGTCAGCGACAGGCTGTCGAAGACCTTGCTGGTGCCATACCAGATGAAGCGATTGCGGCGCAGTTCGCTCTCGGTACCGAACTTGTCCTCGTTCTCGTTGCGCACCCAGGAGAAAGCACCGTTGGCCGCAACCACGAGATCGGCACCGGCCAGCGCCGGATGGTCCAGCGCGATCACCTCGCTGTCGAATTCGATCTTCAAACCCAGCGACTCGGCATGGACGTACAACTGGCTCAGCAGTTCCAGCCGCCCGATCGCCGCGAAACCGTTGCCGGCGATGGGCACCGGCGTATCGTTGTGCACGATGGTCAGGTTGGGCCAGGTCTCCATCAGCGGCGTCAGGAGCTGATACATCACCTCGTCGTCGGCGCGCAGGATCTCCAGCGCCCGGTCTGAAAACACCACGCCGAAGCCCCAGGTGGCGTCGCGCGGCCCGCGCTCATAGACCACGATATCGTGCGCCGGGTCCTCGCGTTTCATGAGGGAAGCGAAATAGAGTCCAGCGGGACCGCCGCCGATGATGCGTATCTTCATGCGCCTGCCTTCTCGGTTTCGATCTTCGCCGCGATCATTTCGCGCAGTTGCCGCTTGAGTATCTTGCCCACCGGACTGAGCGGGAACTGACTGACTACCTCCAACCGCTCCGGCAGCTTGAAGCTGGCTATCTTCTGCGCGCGCAGAAAGGCGATTAGTTCATCGAAGTCCAGGGTTTCACCCGCCTTTGGTATTACGAAGGCGCAGGCCTTTTCGCCGAACACCGGATCGGGCATCGCCACCAGCGTCACGGCCTTGACCTTGGGATGGCCGAAGATCAGGTTCTCGACCTCCTCGCAGCTGATCTTCTCGCCGCCGCGGTTGATCAGGTCCTTGCGCCGGCCCTCGGTGAACACGTGGCGGCCCTGCTTCCTGACGATGTCGCCCATGCGATAGAAGCCGTCGGGGGTGAAGGCCTCGGCCTGCCGTTCCGGGGCACGGTAATAGCCCTGGATCGTATAGGGACCCCGAGTGACCAGTTCACCGGGTTCGCCATCCGGCACCTCCTTGCCCTCGTCGTCCACCACCTTGATCTCATCGTCCTCGCAGACCGGCACTCCGGAACTGTTGAGCAGCATGTCGTCGGAAGCGTCGAGCGGCACCATGTTGATCAGGCCTTCGGCCGTGCCGTAAATCTCCTGCGGCAGGCAGCCGAAGCGCTGGCGCAGGCGCGCGCGCAGCTCCGGCGCGAGGCGCGCGCCGCCGTTCTGGATCACCTTGAGCGACGACAGGTCGTAGCGATCCGGCACCTCCGAATTGAGCCAGTTGGAGATCAGCGGCACCACGGCCGCGATCGCCGTCACGTGTTCGCGCTGCACCAGCGAGAACACCTCAGCCGCATCGCCCGAGGGTGCCAGCACCACCGTGCCGCCGTAGTAGAAGGTGCCGAGCATGCCGGGCGAGGCCAGGTTGTAGTTGTGGCCCAGCGGCAGGATGGCCATGAACACGGTGTCCTCGTTGAAGCCGCCGGCACGCCCGCACAGTCGCGCGTTGAGCACGTAGTCGTCGTGGGTGCGCGGGATCAGCTTCGATAGCGAAGTGGTGCCGCCCGAGAGCAGCATGGTGGTGACTTCGGCCGGATCGGGATGGTGCCCGGCCAATTGCGCGGCAATAGCGTCGTCCGACATCGGCGCGGCAATCATCGCGCGCAGGTCGAGCTGCCCGGGGCCGGGTGCGCCGGCGACGAATACATGGCGCAAGGCCGGTGCATCGATGCCGACCTCGCGCACCATTTCGCGGTAGTCGAAACTGCCTATGCGATCCGGGATCACATAGGCCGTGGCGCCCGAGACCTTGAGGAAGTGACGGATCTCCGAATGGCGATGGGCGCGCAGCGCCGTCACCGGTATTGCCCCGATCCGTGTCAGGGCGAAGTAGGCGAGGACGAACTCAGGGCCGTTCGGCAGTTGCAGCACGACGCGGTCGAACGCCTTGATGCCGGCGTCGAGAAAGCCGCAGGCCAGGCGCCGCGACCCCGTCACCAGGTCACCGTAGCTCATCCGCAGTTCACCGCAGACCAGCGCCGTCTTCTGCGCATGGCGCGCGGCGCTGCGCTCCAGAAGTTGCGGAATCGTGATGCCTTCCCACCAGCCTTGCCGGCGGTAACGCGCCGCCACGTCGGCGGGCCAGGGCACGCAGCCTTCGAGCATGCTTCTCCTCCTTCTTGTCGCCGGGTAACCCGGTCTGTCGCGACGGGAAACCGATCGCGACCTGCACTCTAGAGCAATTCACAATCCACTTGTAGAGAATGCGATCAATACATATCATTCACATCATGAATACATCCGACTTCGATCTCAATCTGCTGGCGGTGTTCGAAGCCGTGCTCGCCGAAGGATCGATCAGCCGTGCCGCCGACCGCCTGGGCCTTTCGCAGCCGGCCGTGAGCAACGCGCTGGCACGCATGCGCAAGGCGACCGGCGACCGCCTCTTCGTCCGCCTTGCCAATGCCATGGTGCCGACGCCTTACGCGCAGGGCATCGCCGATCCGATCCGGCAAGCGCTGACCACCATCCGCGTCTCCCTAGGCGCCAGCCAGGAATTCGATCCGGCGACGTCGCAGCGCGGCTTCTCGATCTATCTCACGGACCTCGGCGAGGCCTACTTTCTGCCACGACTGCTGGAACGCCTCAATCGCATCGCGCCCGGCGTGCGCATCCGCACCCTGCCGATGCCCCCCGAGGCGGCCGAGGATGCCCTGAGGAACGGCGACGTCGATCTGGCCATCGGCAAGCTGCCCGACCTGGGCGCGGGCTTCTACGTCCAGCGCCTGTTCCGCGACCGTTACGTCTGCGTGGTACGCAAGGACCACCCGTCGATCGGCGAGCGCATCACGGCGCGGCAGTTCGCCGCCGCGTCGCACGCGATCGTGACTCCGGGCGGCTGGGGCCACGGCATCATCGAACGCAGCCTGATCGAACACGGCCTCGAGCAGCGCATCGTACTCAGGATGCAGAACTTTATGGTACTGGCCAGCATCGTCGCCACCACTGACATGATCGCCATCGTGCCGCACAGCGTCGGCAGCCAGCTCTCGCAGCACATTGCGGTCAAGCTGCTGCCGTTACCCATCGCGATTCCGGCCTTCGACATCAAGCAGTGCTGGCAGGAACGCTTCCACGACGACAGGGGCAACCGCTGGCTTCGCCAGCAGTTCATGGAACTCTTCAGCGCCTAGAAAGTCGGCGCTCGCCGCAGGGCGATTCGAGGCCTACATGGGGCAGTCGGAGGTTCCCGATTTGTAAAGCCACTGCACTGAGGCCGCCATCGCCTGCCTCCCTGATTCAGCAGTTCTTCACCGAGTATCTGGCCGCACAACGCGCAGTCAGTCTGCGTAGTGTGGCCTGCAATCGCGATGCACTGATGCTGCTCCTGGACGTCTCCAGTCAGTGGTTTAAGAAGACGGCGACAAGCCTGAAACTCAGTGGCATCCAGCCGGCCCTCATGCTGGCGTTTCTCGACCATCTGGGGCGCGAGCGACATAACGCCTTGCGCAGCCGGAATCTGCGACTCACAGCTCTGCGAGCGTTCCAGTAATTCGCCGGCCGACGTGACGTGGCTTCACTGCACGTGATCGTCGCGCACCGCCGTTCTGCCAGCGCCGACTTTCCGGCGCCCTGCCCCGTCAGAGATTGTTGCGCACGTAATCGGCGAAGCGCCGGTCGCGCGTCGCGATGTGCTTGCCGATGAAGCCGAGCAGTTCCGTGGCCCTGCCCGCGATCAACCCGGGATCGCCCTCGGCATGGCTGGCGGCGATGCCACGCAGCGTATCCATCATCAGAGCATGATCCTCAATGTGATCCTCGTAATCGTCGTAGCTCTTCAGCCGCATCAGCAACTCTTCCGACGCGAAGTGCGCCTCGCTGTAGGAAATCAGCTGGTCGAGGATCTCGGCCACCGTATCCGCGTCGCGGTTCTCGCCTGCAGCCTTGCACAGGGCGCGCAGCAGACCAAGCTGGACTTCGTGTTCGCGGTCGGTGTCCGCGTTCGACGCGGCATTGAATTCGGCGCTGCCGGACATCGGGGCTTCCTTTCAGGATCGGGCGATGGCTGAAGCTTAGCGCAAAGCGAGGAAGCGTCGGCGTGAAAGCGAGGGCTCTTCCGCCTTTCCTGGCTTCGGTGCCGGCGACTTTGCGCTCAGCAGCGCAATCACCGAAGCCCGTGCCGTCATCGTCGCTTCTGCCTGCGAGGCGAATTGCCCCATCGGCGAAAACAGCGGACAGCTCTGGTATTCGCCGAGCTCGGTTTCCGCGCTGCCGAGGAAGGCGAAGTCACCGGCCGGAAAGCGGACAAATCGCCGCTTGTTATCGCCCGTCGACACCCAGTTTTCAATGCTGCCGGGCACCAGCAACAGGCTCATGCACCAGGGCGTGACCACGACGCCGAGCCAATGCCCTTGCCAACGCTGGAAGCCCACGGCTTCGACCGACAGCGCAGGATTGAGAATAGGTACATCGGCCATCTGTTCGCGCTGTATGCGAAAAAAGGCCTCCTCCACGGCATCGACCGGGCTGGTGTCGTGGATCCGGAAGCTCATGCCGGCTCCGAGCTATTATCCCAGCTGCGCGCGCCGCTCACCTGACGCATGAATGCTTCCATGAGCGCCAGCGCCTCTTCGGCACGAGCGGGCTCGACCCTCTCGAAGGCGAAACCGCCGGCCTGGATCAGCAGGTAGTCACCCACCGCGATGTCCTCGTTCATCAGCAGCAGGCTGACTTCGCGCTGCTGGCCGAAGCATTCGGTAAGGGCCATGCCCTCGCGCACTTCAATGACTTTCGAAGGCGCAGCGAGGCACATCTCAGGCGGCTTTCTTCAGCGGCGCCACGGCATAGCCGCGCCGCGCCAGTTCGTCCGCGGCCATCGCCGCCAGCACCGGCACCTTCTCCGCAATCGTCGGCGTCATTTCCATACCCAGTTCCAGCGAAATGAACTCGACGCCGAGCACGACGATTTCCTTCGGCATGGCATCGAGCAACTCCAGGCTGGCCAGTACGTCGGGCAGTGCAATCTGGTGCGGCGAGAGCTTGCTGCGGAAGAACACCGGGATTTCGTCGCCGGCAATCTTCACTACCGTACCCGGCGCGGCGCCGGTCTTGACGACATCCAGCACCAACAGGAAATCGAGGTCGGAGAGATCCTCGATCATCTCCATGCCCGAGGTGCCGCCATCGATGGCCAACACATTTTCCGGCAGCATCCATCCCCGTTCCAGCGCCTCGACCGCGCGCACGCCGGCACCCTCGTCGCTGAGGATGATGTTGCCGATGCCGAGGACGACTGCACGCATCGTCAAACCGCTTTCACGCTGATCGCAGTGTTGCTTTCCTTGTCGGTGAGGTGGATCGCGCAGGCGATGCAGGGGTCGAAGGAATGGATGGTGCGCAGCACTTCCAGCGGCTTCTCGGCATCGGCGATCGGCGTGTCGAGTAGCGATGCTTCGTAAGGCCCCGGTTCGTCCTTTTCGTTGCGCGGGCAGGCGTTCCAGGTCGAGGGCACGACGCACTGATAGTTCTTGATCTTGCCGTTGTCGATGACCACCCAGTGCGACAGCGCGCCGCGCGGGGCCTCGTGGAAACCGACGCCCATGACTTCGCCCTTGGGAAAGACCGGCGCGTTGAAGGTCTTGGTGTCGCCCTTGCCGATGTTGTCCACCAGCGCCGCCCACTGCTCGCCGAGCATGTCCACCTGCACCGCGCAGGACACCGCGCGCGCCGCGTGGCGGCCGATGGTGGAGTGCATGGCGGCGAGCCCGACCTTGGTCTTGGCCAGCGCCGAAACCGTATCCAATGCCGCCGTGGCGTACGTCTTGGTCGGTTCATGGCCGGCGGCGAGCATGGTCAGCACGCGCGCCAGCGGGCCAACCTGGGCCACCTTGCCGTAGAAGGTAGGAGACTTCAACCAGGAGTACTTGGCGTCGTCCTTGAAGTCGGTGTAGTTGGGTTTGGTCTCGCCCTGGTAGGGGTGCAGCGCGCCGCCCTTGGAATAGTCGTACCAGGAATGTTTGACCGATTCCTCGACGCCCTTGGTGAAATACTCGTCGCCGAACCTGGTGATCGACTTGAGCTTGGTCAGGTCGCCGCCCTCGATGAAACCGCCGGGCAAGGCGAACTTGGTGCCTTTGGTGTCCATCGGGATGTCGGGCACGGCGAGGTAGTTCGTTACGCCACGGCCGACTTTTGTCCAGTCGGCATAGAAGGCACCGACCGCGGCGACGTCGATCAGGTACACGTTCTTGACGAAGTCGGAAAGTTCGTCGATGAAGCCCTTGATCGCCATCAGGCGCTCGACGGTAAGCACCGCCTGGGAATCGGTGGCGATCGGATTGGCGACGCCGCCCACGGCCACGTTC
>VEPA01000002.1 GCA_012026675.1 Betaproteobacteria bacterium
GATCCCTTCTTCACCACCAAACCGGTGGGGCGCGGCACGGGGCTCGGTCTGGCGATCAGCTACGGCATCGTCGAGCGACATGGCGGCAAACTCACAGCGGACAACCATCCGAAAGGCGGCGCGCTTTTCTGTCTGCGATTGCCTTTGGCATGAGCGCTAGCATCGATCCGGGCTTTGTCCGGGTGCAGTTGGCCGCCGCCGGTGGCCGGATCAGCGCCGTCAGCGTCGTCAGTGAACGGCCCGTCGTCGCACAGGTTCTGCTCGGTCGACCTGCAGACGACGCGGTGCGTCTTGTACCGCTGCTGTTTGCGCTGTGCGGCAAGGCCCAGGGGCGCGCCGCGGATCTGGCATTGGCGGCGGCGCGCGGCCGCGAATGCACGGCGCAGCTCGATCCGGCGATTCGAGCCGAAGCCATGCGCGAGCACCTCTGGCGCTGGCTGCTCGATCTGCCGCCACTGCTGGACGAGACCCCGCTGCACGCCGAGTTCGTCACCGCCTTCGGCTGCATCATCGCCGGACAGCACGCCGAACTGGCGGCGCTACTCGACGACCCCCGCATCAAGGCCTTGCGCCGGCGCTTGGCGGAAGTAGAAGACGTCGCCGACGCCGCGCTACGCTGCCTGCCGTCGCTGGATGCGCAAAGCTCGCTGGCACTTTGGCCGCGCTTCGATGCCGGTTTCTGCCGCGCTCCGCACTGGCAGGGGCAGGCCGCCGAAACCGGCGCTCTGGCGCGACGACAGGGCAGGGCACCGACCAGCGATTCGGCATTTGCCTCGCGCTGGCTGGCGCGCCTGGAAGAACTTCGCGACTGGGCGGCAGGCATCGAGAAAGTCGGCGCCGGCGGTACGGCGAGTGCGGTGCAGGCAGCGCCCGGACGAGGGCGCGCGCTGGTCGAAACCGCGCGCGGCCTGTTGATGCACGAGATCGTCCTCGATGGCGAGTGCATTGCCGACTACTTCATCGTCGCACCTACCGAATGGAATTTTCATCCGCAAGGCCCGCTGGCCGGCTGGCTTATCGGCCGCGACGCCTGCAATCGCGCGGAACTGCAAACCTTCTCTGCGCGTGCCGTGGCGGCGCTCGATCCCTGCGTGCGCTGGGAACTGGAGTGGCTATGAAACCTTGCGCGGCGCGACTGCCGTGAGGCTTAGGGCAACCGCCTCGGCGACCTTGATGCCATCCACCGCCGCCGAGAGAATGCCGCCCGCGTAGCCGGCGCCTTCCCCGGCGGGAAACAGGCCGCGCGTGTTGAGACTCTGAAATTCCTCGTTGCGCGTGATGCGGATCGGCGACGAAGTGCGCGTCTCGACGCCGGTCAGCAGCGCATCGTCCATGGCAAAACCGGCAATTTCGCGGCCGAAGGCCGGCAGCGATTCGCGCAGCGCGGCGACTACGTAATCCGGCAGGCACAAAGATAGATCGGTCATCCGCACGCCCGGCGTATAGGACGGCAGCACCGACCCCAGTTCCGTCGATGCCCGACCGGCGAGAAAATCGCCGACCCGCTGGGCCGGTGCCTTGTAGTCGCCGCCGCCCGCTTCGAAGGCCAGGCTTTCCCAATGGCGCTGGAAGGCGATTCCAGCCAGCGGATTGGCGTCGCTGCCGGGGTAATCGGCTGGCGTCACGCCGACCACGATCGCGCTGTTGGCGTTGCGCTCGTTGCGCGAATACTGGCTCATGCCGTTGGTGACGACGCGGCCCGCCTCGGACGTCGCCGCCACCACCGTGCCGCCGGGGCACATGCAGAAACTGTAGGCCGAACGGCCGCTCCTGCAGTGATGCACCAGTTTGTAATCCGCCGCGCCGAGCAAGGGATTGCCGGCGTTCCTGCCGAAGCGCGCGCGATCGATCAATGACTGCGGATGCTCGATGCGCACACCGATCGAGAACGGCTTGGCTTCGACATGCACGCCGCGCGCATGGAGCATTTCAAAGGTATCGCGCGCGCTGTGACCGACTGCCAGCACGATGTGGCTCGCGGCAAGATACTGGCCGTCGGCCAGCCTGAGGCCGCGGACCTGGTCATGCTCGATGTCAATGTCCTCGCCCCGGCTGCCGAAACGTATCTCGCCGCCCAGCGATTCGATTTCCGCCCGCAAGTTCTCCACCATGGTCACCAGCTTGAAGGTGCCGATATGCGGCTTGGCCAGGTAAAGGATTTCGGCCGGCGCACCGGCCTTGACGAATTCCGTCAGTACCTTGCGTCCGCGATATTGCGGATCCTTGATCTGGCTGTAGAGCTTGCCGTCGGAAAACGTACCGGCGCCGCCCTCGCCGAACTGTACGTTCGACTCGGGATCGAGCTGGCCCTTGCGCCACAGGCCCCAGGTGTCCTGGGTGCGCTCGCGCACCGCCTTGCCGCGCTCCAGGATTAGCGGGCGGAAGCCCATCTGCGCCAGGATCAGTCCGGCGAACAGGCCGCAGGGGCCGGTGCCGATCACCACCGGCCGCAGCGCGGACGGTGTCTGCGGCGAGTGTGCGACAAAGTGGTAGCGGGTATCCGGCGTCTTTCCGACATTGCGATCGCCGCGCAGCCTTTTCAGCGCTGCCGCCTCGTCTTTCAACTCGATATCCAGCGTGTAGATCAAGTCTATGGCTGCGGGTTTTCGCGCGTCGTGGCTGCGGCGAAAGATCGTGTAGCCGAGCAAATCATCCGCGGCTATCCCCAGGCGCCTGAGGATGGCGTTGCGCAGATCGCTTGCGGAGTGATCGAGGGGCAGCTTGAGCTCGGTGAGTCGCACGGGCTATGCGACGAAACGCTTCGGGTGAGCCTTGACGAAATCGACGTAGGCGGCATCAACGGTCAGGATGTGCTGGTAGAACCAGCCATTGATCAGGTCTTCTATCCGGTCGGCAATCTGGTCGAGCGTCATGTTGCGCGAATCGTCAAGCAACTGGCGCAGCATCCGGCGGAATTCCTGGTGCAGCACCCTGTGCTCGGCGAGTTTCGGGTAGGCGATGGCGGCGAGCATTTCCTCTTCGTCCTGCAGGTGCGTATTGGCGTAGTCGCAGAGCATGGTCAGCGTTTTCATGACGCGAATCTGGTCACCTTCGCCGCGAAAGGAAGCGGCCATGTCGAATAACTGCTTGTGCTGCCTGTCGATGGCGGGCAGGCCCGTCACGATGGCCTCTGACCAGTTTGCCCTTGGGTGGTCCATGCTCGTGCTCCTGTTCTCAGCCGGGCAGGGGAATCGGCATCATGGTGACGATTCCCGTCGCGGCATAGGTGTCGCAGCGTTCGACGAATTCTCGAGTGCTCTTGGGCATGGCGACGCGGGCCCGCGTGATGTGAAAAATCAGGTCGCGGCCGTTGCAGATCAGTTGCGTGCCGAACGAAGCAACGCGCTGTTCGTGTTCGCTGTCGGGATTCAACAGGATCGGGCGGAAATTGGCCAGGCGTTCGCCGGCGGCAACCATCTCGGCCCAGATGTCGAAGATTTCGCGGTCGGTGCGCAGGGTTTCCACCTTGATGCGGGCGACGCGGGCGAAGTCGCGGATGGTTGCGTCGATGCCCGGGAACATGGGGGTGTTGAAGGTATGGATCATGGCCTCGGCGATGGTGTCGATGCCGCGCATGGCCTGGGCCATCTTCACGTAGCGTGTCGCGTAGAAGTCGGCGAGTGGAACCGAGAAGGCGCGGAAGGGCTCGCCCCACAGTTCGTCGATGCCTTCCTCGCCGCTGCGGTGAAGCACCAGGGCACACAACGACAGGGCCTCCTGCAGGCAGCGTCCGCATTCGCGCATCAGGTCGTTGCTGGAGGAAATCTCGACGCCGGCCGATTGCAGGTCGACCAGCCGGGTAAAAATATCGGTGGCGCGATTGAACAGGGCGCCGGCATACATGGCCCCCTTGACCCGCTTCTTGCCGGGATCGGTTTCGTCAAGGTAGGCCTGCTTCGCCTCGGCCAGGCGATGGCCCGGAATGTTGAGGCCGTGTTCGGTGTGGTTGAACAGGCGTCGCGTCAGGGCCTCGATCAGGCGACGCTTACCCTGCAGCGTATCTTCCGGCACCGGATAGGTCTTGATCCAGTAGCCGTCGGTATAACTGCGTTCGCGGCCGTCAATGACGCGCAGCGTACCGTTGGGGATGTCCTGATCCATGTCTTGGCAAGTGTTCCGCAAAGAAGCTATTTTGGCGGATATTCGGGCAATACCGCAATCGCTCTCGCTTGTCTGCTTTTCAGCGCTTGGCAGGCAACTCCGGCGAATTTGCCAGCGCTGCCGTGGCGCCGATCGAGCTTCGCCAGCAGGCCGGATTAGGGGTTGCTGCGGCCTTACTGCGCGGGCTTGATGGCGACGATTTCGGTGATGGCCAGAGTTGCGATGTCCCGCAGCTTTTCCAGACGTACACCATCCTGCTCGAGCAGGGAAGATACAAAGGAAAAGCTTGATTCGACGAACAGTTCACGCCCGTCCCCCGCTCGCCGGCGCACACCGTAGGTGACGCGCTCGCGTTCCTTCGCCCCCATTTTGCCGATCAGGCTCTTGCTGGCCCAAATGCTGCCGTGCCGCGCCACGTCGGAAATGCGCGCCGCCTGGTTGATGGTATCGCCGAGGACGACAAACTCGATGCCGGTTGATGACTGGTAGGTGCCCAGCCATTCCATGCCTTCGGTGATCCCCGTGTTCAGGTACAACTCGTTGAACCAGTTCTTGCGGAGTTGCCATGCCTTTGACAGTTTTTGCTTGGCGAGCCGGGCTTCCTGGGCACAGGCCAGGGCATTTGCCAGATAGTCGCTGTCAGGCTGGGGGAAAAAGTAATAAACGAGGCCATCGCCGACGTGCTTGCCGCACGTCGCGTGGTAACGGCGAAAAATCGGCGCCATTGTCGTCCATATTTCATAGATCAGTTCGAAATACTCCTCGGGCGGCAGTTCGGCGCAGATCTTCACCGAGCCTTGCAGGTCGGCCACCATCACGGCGAGATCGGTCAAGACGGGCAGACGGCGGCGGAGCAGGCTACGGATCACCTCGTCGCGGCGCGAGAGAAGTTCCAGCATGGCATCGTTCTGGTTAGTGTCAGGCAGGAGCACTATCAGCATGCCTTCGCGGAAATAGGACGCGTATGCCGTGTAGGGATGCGCGTGCGCACTGCCGGTTTCGTCCGGCAAACTGATCGGTGCGGCCAGCATCGGCATCGCGGGTTCGGCGGCTACCTCCGCGTAAATGGCCTGGGTCCTGGCAAATGCGACCGGGTCGAGGCCTCGGCAGGCGGTGCTGAAACTGTCGGCCGTCAAGCGGCCCTTGGCCAGCGCAATATGAAAGCGCAACAGGCTGGCCCATTCGCTGCGTTCGCAGGGGAGAAGCCTCAGCAGGCTGCGACCGTCGCTGTGCGCCGGCAGTTCGGTGGCGCCCAGCATACGTCGCCGCGCTTCCTGGTTGATCCAGATCAGTTCGAAGTTGTGGTTGATCATGTACGCAGGATGGCTCAGATCCTCAATCGTCACCCGTGGCGAACCTGTTTCCATGCGCCGCGGCGGGGACGACGGGGGCGCGGCGGCGGCAAACTCCCGTTTATCGAAATCGATCGGCTGTGGGCTGGACTTCGCCGCAAGCGTGGATTCGGGTGTCGCGCGGAGTAGATCGACAATCTCGGTCATGCTGTAACCCTCCTGTTTCAGCCTGTTGATGGCTTCGATGCGGGCAATCGAGTCATCTGGGAAGAACCCTAGCTGGCGCGGTCCCTTGCCTTCCAATCCAGGGTTACTGACCATTGGTTTAGACAGTATACCCAGCTTTATGTAATTGTTTAATGTAGCTCTAGATATACCTGTTTTATCGATTAAAACTTTGCTTGACAACATCTGTAAACCACCATGGTTGTACTGTACAAGTCGAATACTTATACAGATCAATTGGATTGTCAAATCAAATTATGATGTACTGTCCAGCGTGTTGTGCGCCAGCAACGCGTGTGTGGGAACGGCTCAGGCGTTGGGACTGGTCCAACCATCACCGGTGATCGGGATGCCGGCAGACAGCGAAGTGATGCCATGTAGGCCGAGGAGGAGGAAATCATCGCTGTCCTGCCATGGCGTTTCATGGCGACGGGCAGCGTCGCCAGCACGGCGCCATTGACATAGTTGGTGATCGACAGGGTGGCGAGCCGCTTTTCGGCTGCGAGTTACAGGCCGAACCGGCCGTTGATCGAGGTCAGCAGGATGCCGTTAACCCTGCACTGCGGCCTGCGGCGCAATATTTCTCCTGTGGTTCAGTGTGCCGGAGGTTCGATCAGCGCCCGGTAGGCATGCCAGGTGGCATGGCCGACCAGCGGCATGGTGACGATGAGGCCGAGGAAGCCCGTGGCAATGCCGAGGACGGTGAGCAGGACGATCAGAACGGCCCAGATCAGCATCATCGGCAGGTTGCGCACCAACGCAAGAAAGCTGGCCAGCATGGCGGTGACGGTATCCTGATTGCGCTCAAGCAGCATCGGGATGGACACCACGGAGAAGGCGAAGACAAGGGCGGCGAAGAAACCTCCCACGACAAGATAGGCCAGCAGGAATTCGATGTTGTCGAACTTCAATATCTGCGTCATGAAGCTTCCCAGCGTCGGCATGCCGCCCTGGTAGAACAGCGCAAACATCACCAGCGAGGCGCGTGCCCAGACCAGGTAAATGACGATCAGGATCAGCGAGTAGATGCCGAAACAGCCGATGTTCCGCTTCCAGACGGCCAGCGTTGCCACCAGGCTCAGCGGTTCGCCGGTTTCGCGGCGGCGTGAGAGTTCGTAGAGGCCGAGCGCCAGAAACGGGCCCAGCAGCATGAATCCTGCAGTGACTGCCGTGACCAGCTGCACGGCATGGCGGAAGGCGAGGAACAAGAGCAAGCCTCCGGACGCAAAGCACAGGCCATAGAACAGGCTGGCGAAGCCGCTGGCCTTGAGGTCGTCCGCGCCCCGCCGCAGCCAGGCGAAGGGCGCCGTCAACGGCAGCCCGGTGCGGATGACCGGGAACTGATGGCGATATTGCTGGGGCGTCTCCATGCCGGTCAAACCACGAAGCTGCGCAAGGCATCAAGCACCGCGTCGGGCTGTTCGGCCATCAGCGCATGGCCGGCGCCATCAAGACTGACGATTCTCATGTCTTTGATGACGGCGGCGAGTTTAGCCGCTGATTTTGGGTGGGTCATCATGTCCTTGTTGCCGCTGATGATCAGGGCCGGACAGGTGAGAGCGGCGGCGGCATCCATGCCGTGCGTGTAGGCGTTGCAGGCGGCGAGGTCGTTGTGCAGCACGCCGCGTTGCTGGCGTTGCATGAGGCGCCGCGAGGCGCCCAGCATCCACATGCCGGGCACGGTATTGCCGCCGACGGTGCCACGCGGCGAATGCGACCAGGTATTGATCATCGAAATCGCCTTGGGCTCATTGTCCTTCGCCGCGCCCAGCAGCGCATCGGAGACCGGCATCGGCACGGCGGTGCCGACCAGCGCGATGCGGGCAATACGCGCCGGATGGCGTGACGCACATTCGAGGGCGGTCAGCGAACCCATACTGTGCCCGACCAGCGCGACGTTTTTCGCCGTATCACCGGCACCGACTTTCTCCAGCAGCAACTCGATCCAGTCGGCCAGATCCTCGATCGACGGCAGCGGACTGCCGGCGCTGCGGCCATGGCCGGGCAGGGCGACTGCCAGCACGGCAAAGCCGTGATGGGCGAACCAGCGGCTTTGCAGGCCCCAGACGCTGTGGTCGTTTTGCGCGCCGTGGATGAAGACGACACAGGGCAGGGCGGCGTCGAAGGGCTTGCCGCCGGTGTAGACGTAGGCCTTGTGGCCGTTGATGTCGAGATCCAAGTTCAAGCTTTCGCGGCGGCGGCAAGTCCGCGATTCAGGTCTTCGATCAGGTCGCCTGCATCTTCGAGGCCAATCGACAGACGGATGGTGCCGGGATGGATGCCGGCCGCCACCAGCGCGGTATCGGACATGCGGAAATGCGTCGTCGATGCCGGATGGATCACCAGCGACTTGGCATCGCCGACATTGGCCAGGTGCGAGAACACGCGCAGGGCCTCGATGAACTTGCGCCCGGCCGCGCGACCACCCTTGAGGTTGAAACTGAACACCGAACCGGCGCCGCGCGGCAGCAGCGCCTTCGCCATGGCATGGTCGGGATGGTTTTCCAGTTCCGGGTAGCCGACGCTGGCCACGGCTTCATGGCGCGCCAGATGCGCGACGGTCTGGCGCGTGTTGGCGATGTGCCGTTCCATGCGCAGCGGCAGCGTTTCGACGCCCTGCAGCAACTGGAAGGCGGTCATCGGGCTCATGCAGGCGCCGAAATCGCGCAAGCCCTCGCGCCGCGCCCGCAACAGGAAGGCAGCGACGGTGGATTCCTCGCTGAAATCCATGCCATGAAAGCCTTCATAGGGCTCAGTCAGGGTTGGAAACTTGCCGCCCGAGGCTTCCCAGTCGAAAGTACCGCCATCGACCAGCAGGCCGCCGATGGCAACGCCGTGCCCACCGAGAAACTTGGTCGCGGAATGAAAAATCAGGTCGGCGCCGTGATCGAAAGGCCGCATTAGCCAGGGCGTGGTGAAGGTGCTGTCGACCATCAGCGGCAGGCCATGCTCATGGGCCAGCGCGGCGACCTCGGGGATGTTCAGCACGTCGAGGCCGGGATTGCCGAGGGGCTCGCCGAACAGGAGCCGCGTTTCCGGGCGGATCGCGGCGCGCCAGGCGTCGAGATCACGTGGATCGACGAAGCTGGTGGTGATGCCGAAACGCGGTAGCGTGTAATCGAGCAGGTTGTGCGAGCCGCCGTAGAGCGAGCGGCTGGCGACGATGTGGCTGCCGGCACCCATCAGCGTGGCAATCGCCAGATGCATTGCTGCCTGGCCCGAAGCCACCGCAATTGCGCCGACACCACCTTCGAGCGCGGCGATGCGCTCTTCGAGCACGGCATTGGTAGGGTTGGAAATGCGCGAATAGACATGGCCGGCGCGTTCCATGTTGAACAGCGCTGCAGCCTGATCGGAATCCTTGAAGACGAAGGATGTGGTCAGGTAGATCGGCGTTGCCCGCGCGCCGAAGCGTTCGTCGGGAACTTGCCCCGCATGGAGAGCGAGGGTGTCGAAGTTGTAGCTCATGGGTGGACCTTTTCCCCAACCCCCTCGATGGAGGAGGAGGTGACCGCGCCGCCCCGGGATGGCCCTGTGACGGTGCTCATGCGTATTCGTCTGGATCGGGATCGAGCATGCGCTCGAGTGCCGAAATGCGATCCTTGATCAAAAGCTTGCGCTTCTTCAGGCGCCGCAGCATCAACTGGTCTTCCGGTGGTGACAGCGTCAGCCGGTTGATCGCCTCGTCGAGATCGCGATGCTCGATGCGCAGTTCAACCAGTCGGGCCTGCACGGCCTCGGGTGTATCGCCCGCATCATTGGCAGCCATGGCGTAACTTCAGCTCGATCAACTGGCGATGTATTGTTCCAGTTGCTTGATCAGAAAAGCTTGCTCGGAAATGGTTTCCTTAACCAGGTCACCGATCGAGACCATGCCGATCACACGCTTGCCAGCGTCGAGAACCGGCAGGTGACGTATGTGCTTTTCCGTCATCACCGCCATGGCTTCGTCCGTCGTCTGCGTGGGCAGAGCGTAGAGCACCTTCTCGGTCATGATCTCGCGCACCAGGGTTTCCTTGGAAGACTTGCCTAGGAGAATGACCTTGCGCGCGTAGTCGCGCTCGCTGAAGATGCCGGCAAGCTGCCCGTCGCGCATGACCAGCACTGCGCCGATGTCGTGTTTGGCCATGAGTTCCAGGGCGGAGAAAACCGAGTCATCGGCGGCAACCGACAGCGGTGCGCGCGGATTTTCTTCAAGCAGCTTCTTCAGTGTCTTCATTGGTGACCCCTTTTCGATGTTGATCGGCCTGATCTGGCCGGTTTTCCCCAGTCCGCGCCAGTCTCCCCGGCTTCGAATCCTGTCTTCCAGCTATTTTGCAGGAAGATTCCTGCAAGATGTTTCCCCTGAAAAAAAATCAGTAAATGGTCAAGGCCGATTTTCAAATAGGGACTTACTCGGCCAATCCATGTTCCAGCCCGTAGCGGATCAACTCCGCAGTGCTCTTGAGCCCCATTTTTTCCAGCAGGCGAGCGCGATAGGTACTGACCGTGGCCACGCCGAGATTCAGTCCTTCGGCAATCTGCGTCAGTGTCTTGCCGGCGGCAATCATCACCAGCACCTGGTATTCGCGATCGGTAATGCGCTCATGGGGTGATTTGTCCGAATTGTCCGAAATTGCCTCCGCCAGTTGCTGGGCGACCGCAGGGCTGAGATATTTCTTGCCGGCGGCAACCTGGCGGATGGCAGTGACCAGCAGTTCGGGCGCGCTCTGCTTGGTCAGGTAGCCCGAGGCGCCGGCCTTCAGCGCGCGCACCGCATATTGCTCCTCCTGATGCATACTGAGTATCAGCACCGGCAGACGCGGGAATTCCTTCTTCAACTGTTTCAGGGTATCGATGCCGTTGCGGTTGGGCATCGAGACATCCAGCAGAAAAACGTCCCACGGCTGCTGTCGGGCCAAGCTCAGCGCCTCTGCGCCATCGTCGGCTTCACCGGTGACGAGCAGGTCCTCGGTCTCGGAAAGTATCTGCTTGAGGCCCTGACGCACAATGGCATGGTCATCTGCAATTAGGACGTGGATCTTGTCGGCCATGTTCAGAAAAGGTTGCGTTGCAATTCTTCTTCGCCGGGGGGGTCGATGCCGGCAGTTTCCGGAACCCGCAGCAGGATGTGAGTGCCGCCGTGTTCCGCCGGCCCGATGGAAAATTCGCCGGCCAGACTCAGAACCCGCTCGCGAATACCGCGCAAACCAAAGGATTTCGGCTTCTGCATATCCACTTCGGAAATACCGCGACCGTTGTCCCTGATCTCGAGCAGGATGTTACCGCGTTCGCGCCGCAAACGCATGACAACCAGCGATGCGTGGGCATGCTTGGCGACATTGGTCAGCGCCTCCTGCGCGATGCGAAACAGCGCCAGCGACGTTTCAGACTCCGGTTCGATGGCGTCTTCGTCGCATTGCACCCGGCAGGCAATGCCGAAGCGCTGGGTGAAATCCTCCGCCTGGCATTCGATGGCTGCGGGCAGTCCGAATTCCTTGAGAATGCCGGGGCGCAATTCGCGCGCGACACGGCTCGCCGTGCTCATTGCCTGGTCGAGCAGGGTTTCAATCGAATGCGCCTTCTCGCGCAGGCGAGTGGCGTCGGCCGGCAGCTTGCCTGCGAGTTGTGCCGCCTCGATCTTCAGAAAGACCAGAATCGATCCGAGTTCGTCGTGGATGTCGCGCGAGATACGTTCGCGTTCTTCCTCTTTGACCGCTTCAAGGTGCCTGGAAAGCTCCGCCAGTTGCTGCCGCGACCCACGCAATTGAGCTTCGCTTTCCTTGCTTTCGGTAATATTGCTGGCGATGCCGCGCCATTCGACGACACCGTTGTCGAATCGATGCGGCGTTGAGCGCAGGTTGACCCATTTCTGCCGGGTGCGCCCTTTGGTGTAGCCTTCCCAGTTCAACAGCGTGCCTTTTGCGGCCGACTCGCGCAGCGCGCTTTCGAGACTTTTTCGCTTGTCGGTATCCAACGCGTCAAACAGCTTGTTGGCCGAGGCCAGCAAATGTTGCTGTTTGAAGCCAAATAGCTTCTGGCAGCCTTCGCTGACGAACAGAAAGCGATATTCGCCCTCCGCATCGCGACGCAGGTGAAACAGCATGCCCGGCAGGTTGGAGGCCAGCGCATCAAAGCGCGCCTGGCTCTCGTTGAGCATTTCCAGTGCGGCACGATGGTCGGCGCGGTGCCTTGCCTCGCGTACTTCTCGCTCGACGGCCGGTATCAGGCGTTCCAGCCGGTCGGCGTCGATCACGTCGCGCGCACCGGCTTTCATCGCTGCTTGCATTGCAGGTTCATCGCCGGGACCGGCGACCAGAATCAGCGGCAGATCGACACCCATTTCCTCGATCTGCCGCAGCGCGCTCTGCAGCGAGAGCGCGGCAACTCCGGGCAGATACAGCACAGCATCCCAAGGTTGGTCGGCGAGTGCGCTGCGCAAGCCGTCAGAACTGTCGATGTGGTGGAATTGCCCGGCCTTGTCCGCCCCGGTAAAGACCGGCAGCAGGCGCCTTGCGGCCTCTTCCGAGGCTGCGATGACCAGCAAATGCAAGGGCTGACGTGTAGGCGAACTTGCGACCATGGAGAACATCGGATGTTGCAAACGTGGAGTTTATAGCGGATCGGCTCCGTTATAATTTGCGCTGAGCCGGCATAGCTCAGATGGTAGAGCAACCGCCTTGTAAGCGGTAGGTCACCAGTTCGATTCCGGTTGCCGGCACCAGGACAAAACGGCTCTCCGCTACGGGAGCCGTTTTGACTGGCACTTCCGGCAAGGCAATCCCACCGGGGGATACCGTCCCCACGCCCCGCGGGAACACAAAAAAATGGACCAGAGGTGAGTCCGGTCCCGATTAAATGGTGGAGGCGGCGGGAATTGAACCCGCGTCCATAAGTGCGCCACAGACAGTTCTACATACTTAGCCGCGTCATTTGATTTAACCCGCAACACGCCGACGGACAGGCTGGTTGAAGGCGATTCGCTGAATTTTCGAACCGTGCATCGCGACTCCGCACGGCCTTATCTCCTGTATATGATTCCGATGCAGCTTGCGCTGCCTGGTCCGGGAGCAAACCAGTTCGGAAGCCAGCCGCTGTTAAGCGGCTAGAGCGAAACGCTCGTCGTTGGCAGTTAGTGCGTTCCAGATGGATTTACGAGGTACCCGGATCCTCGGTATGCCCTGCATGCTTTGTCACCCATGTCGAAGCCATGTCGCCCCCTGAATGTTGCAGATCAGATGCTGCCTGATCGGCGAATTGCAAGCACAATTCTAGCGCTTCGCCGTCGCAATGCCCAGAATTTCCGCGGGCGACGCGGCGATGGCATCGGCACCCCAATGCGCAGGCGGCTTGCCGTCGCCCAGATAACCCCAACCGGCGATGATCGTCTGCATGCCGACGGCTCGGCCGGAGATGACGTCGCGCTCATCGTCGCCGACGTAGATGCATTCGGCTGCGCTGACTCCCATCACCGCGCTGGCGAGATGCATCGGATGTCCATGCGGTTTGGCGCGCCGGGCACTGTCGCCGCAGACGATGCAGACGCAGCGGTGGCGCAGGCCGAGTCCTTCCATGAGGGGAATCGCAAACCGCTGGGACTTGTTGGTGACGATGCCCCAAGGAATTGCCCGGGCGTCCAGTTCGTCAAGATGTTCGGCCATGCCTGCAAACAGGCAGGTGTCGACACAGAGCGCGTTCTGATAGATGGCAAGGAAACGCTGTTGCAAATTGGTATAGGCGGCATCGGCCGGAGTGATGCCGAGACCGGCGCCTATCATGCCGCGCGCGCCAGAAGAAACGTGCGGGCGGAGCTTTTCCATCGGCAGTGGATCGCGGCCCTGTTCGAGCAGCAACTGATTGAGGGCTCCGCCGAGATCGGGCGCGGTGTCCGCCAGCGTGCCGTCGAGATCGAAAAGAATGGCTTCAGGCACTGCGTTGGGCGCGGAGCAGGTAATTGATATCGGTATCCCCGCCGATCACTCCTTCTCGCGTGAATGGGTTGTAGCGCAGGCCGGTGATTTCGAGGACTTCCAGCCCGGCATCGCGGCAAAGGCGGGCGAGTTCGGCCGGCTTGAGGAAGCGGGTGTAGTCGTGGGTGCCGCGCGGCAGCAGGTTGAGCAGGTATTCCGCGCCGACCACCGCCACCAGGTAGGACTTGGCATTGCGGTTGAGTGTGGACAGGAACACCTGTCCGCCTGGCTTCACCAGACTGGCGCATGCGGCTACGGTGCTTGCCGGGTCGGGAACGTGCTCAAGCATTTCCAGGCAAGTGACCACGTCAAAGCTGGCTGGTACTTCCGCCGCCATGGCTTCAGCCGAGATCAGACGATAGTCGATGGCATGTCCGCTCTCGTAAAGGTGCAGACGGGCAATGCCGAGGGCCTTTTCCGACAGGTCGATGCCGGTGACCTGGGCGCCAAGGGCCGCCATGCCCTCGCTAAGCAGTCCGCCGCCGCAACCAACATCGATTGCACATTTGCCCTCGAGTTCGGCGTGCCGGTCTATCCATGCCAGGCGCGCCGGGTTGATATCGTGCAAGGGGCGAAATTCGGAATTCGGGTCCCACCAGCGATGGGCCACTTCCCCGAACTTGTCTAGTTCCCGCGGATCGGCGTTGGTGCTTGTATTCATGGTGGTGCCTCGGATCATTTTTTGCTGTGTACCCGCCACGACCCGGCGGGTGACACAAGCCCTAGGATACCGTCCCCGCGCAACGGGCGGGGACATAAAAAAAGCCCTGCGAGGCAGGGCTTTTTCGGGAGT
Source organism: Betaproteobacteria bacterium (assembly GCA_012026675.1). Lineage (GTDB taxonomy): Bacteria > Pseudomonadota > Gammaproteobacteria > Burkholderiales > Rhodocyclaceae > Sulfuritalea. Next base: position 14,361 of record VEPA01000002.1, read on the forward strand.
CAGGCGGGATTACTTGGTGCCGATGACTTCGATTTCGACACGACGGTCGGGCTGCAGGCAATCGATGACCTTCTTGCTCTTCGGGCCTTTGCACTGGTCAGGCTTGGTGACCGGCTGCTTCTCGCCCTTGCCTTCGGTGTAGACACGGTTCGGCTCGACTCCCTTGCTCACCAGATAGGCCTTGACCGATTCGGCGCGTTTCTGGGAGAGCGTCTGGTTGTAGGCGTCGGAACCGAAGCGGTCGGCATGGCCGACGGCGATGATCACTTCGAGCTTGATGCCCTTGATGTCGTCAGACAGTTTGTCGAGCTTGGCCTTGCCCTCGGGGCGCAGGTCGGCCTTGTTGTAGTCGATCTGTGCGGCGGCGGCCAGCGTTACCTTCTGCGCGGCGGGCTTGGGTGCGGGAGCAGGAGGAGGAGGAGGAGGA
>VEPA01000175.1 GCA_012026675.1 Betaproteobacteria bacterium
GCTGAAGGAGAACGGCGTGTCGATGTGGGCGGCGACGATGTCGCCCATCTTCGCCAGCATCTAGATCCGGCTCTGCGCCTGGCGCGCCATCGAGGCCTTGGCGCGGAAGCGGTCGATGTAGCTTTGCAGGTGTGCCGCCTCGCGTTTCTGCTTGGCCGCCAGCGCCATGGCGTTGGCCAGGCGCGCGGCGCGCGCGCGTGCGCAGGCCGAATAGTTGCCGGGGAACAACTGCATCTTGCCGGCCTCGATGGCGAGTATGTGCGTGGTGATGACATCGAGGAAATCGCGGTCGAGCGAGATCAGGATCAGCGTGCCGGGATAGCCCTTCAGCCATTCTTCGAGCCAGATGATGGCGTCGAGGTCGAGGTGGTTGGTCGGCTCGTCGAGCAGCAACAGGTCCGAGCGGCACATCAGGGCGCGCGCCAGGTTCAGGCGCACGCGCCAGCCGCCGGAGAACTCGGCCACCGGGCGCTGGAAATCCTCGTCGGAGAACCCCAGGCCGTGCATCAGCGCCGCGGCGCGCGCCGGCGCGGCGTAGCCGTCGATTTCGCCGAGGCGCGAATGCAAAAGGCCGATCTGCTCGCCGGCATGGTGGTCGTCGTGATGCGCTTCGGCGGCGGCCAGGTCGCGTTCGATCTGGCGCAGTTCAGTGTCGCCGTCGAGCACGAAATCGAGCGCGGCATCGGGCAACGCCGGCGTATCCTGGGCGACGTGGGCCAGCACCCAGCCCGGCGGCCGTTCGAGGTCGCCGCGGTCGGCGTGCAGTTCGCCGCGCAGGAGGCCGAGGAAAGACGACTTGCCGCAGCCGTTCGCGCCGGTGAGGCCGACTTTCCAGCCGGGATGAAGCTGCATGGAGGCGCCGGTAACCAGCGCCTCGCCGTTGCGGGAAAAGCCGAGGTCGCGCAGAAGAATCATAGAAGTTGTATCGGAGAAGCGTTCTGGTGGTGATAGCCCTTGCGGCCCTCGTAGCAGTCGGCGATGCGGGCCATGTCGGCGGATTCGTCGCCGCTAAGCGTGATGATGGCCAGGAGGCCGAGTTCGCGCTTGCCGTAGTCGACGACGGCCATGACGACCGGCACCCCGGCGGCCAGCGCGATACGGTAGAAGCCGGATTTCCAGCCGGCCTGCAGGCCGCGCGTACCTTCGGTGGCGATGATCAGGTGAAAGGTCTTGCGCGTGCGGAATTCCTCGGCCAGGCGCTCGACGAAGCCGGTCCGCTCGCGCCGGTTGACCGCGACGCCGCCAAGCCCACGCATGATCGGACCACAGATGCCGCGAAACAGCGTGTCCTTCGCCACCCATTGCGCGCTGTAGGGCAGGGCGGCCAGCGCCAGCAGGGTCATCGGAAAATCCCGGTTCGAGGTATGCGGGAAGGCGATCACCACTGCCTTCGCCGGCCGCTGTGGCAGGTCGAGCAGCTTCCAGCCCAGGAGCTTGAGGATCAGGCGGGCGGGGCCGCGCAGCATGTTCATCGTGGGTGGGTGGCCAGGTGAAAGCGCTTGCGTCCCGGCAGACGGTAGGTCTCGAAATCATTGCGATCCAGCGTCCACACCGTGTGGATGCCGGTGCTCATGGCGGCGACCACCAGTGAAGCATCGGCCAGGTCCATCGGCCGGTCGGCATACTTTTCGATCCAGTCGATGGCGCGCACCAGTTCGTCGCGCCCGAGCGGCAGCAGTTCCAGTCCGCCCTTGTCGATCCAGCGGTACAGCGGCAGCGTCGCCGCGACCGAGGGCGCCAGGTGCGAGAACTCGGTGAGTACTGCCCACGTGGTGACTAGGCGACCGCGATAGCTTTCGAGAAAGGATTTGCAGTCGAGGTGGGCGGGGTCGCGCTTGTCCGCCAGCGCCACCAGCGGCCCGGTGGCGACCAGAATCGAACTCACTTGCCGTGTTTCTTGCGAATGGCGGCAGCAACGCGTTCCTTGGTGCCGCCTGCCGCGGGCTTGCCCGCCACGCAGCCGATGAAACCAGCTTCCTGCGCCAGCTCGTAAGGTGTGCGCTCAGTCTGTGTGCCCATGAAGCGCTGCTCCAGCAGCTCGACGATCACCTCCGACTTGGTGCGCTTGGCTTCGACGCAATAGGTTGCCAGCGCCTGCTCGACGCGGCGGGGAAGGCGAACGGTGGTGGTCATGGCGGCGGCTCCTTGAGGCGATATGTATTAACTGTAATACATATCGCGCCGTGTCGCAAGCAAGTGGCTCATCCTAGGCCCTGGCTGGCCAGGTATTCCTCGTAGCTGCCGCGATAGTCGACGATGCTCCGGTCCGGCCTGATGTCGATGATGCGCGTCGCCAGGGACGATACGAATTCGCGGTCGTGCGAAACGAAGATCAGCGTGCCTGGGTATTTCTCCAACGCGGTGTTGAGGGATTCGATGGATTCCATGTCGAGGTGGTTGGTCGGTTCGTCCATCAGCAGCACGTTGTTCCTGAGCAGCATCAGCTTGCCGAACAGCATGCGGCCCTGCTCGCCGCCGGAGATCACGTTGACCGGCTTCTTCGCTTCGTCGCCTGAGAACAGCAGTCGTCCCCGCGTGCCGCGCACCAGGGTTTCGACATCGCCGCCGTCGTAGCCGCCGGCGCGCACCCACTGCACGATCCATTCGGTGAGCGGCGTCTTGTCGGCGAAATCCGCCGCATGATCCTGGGCGAAGACGCCGGGGCGGGCCTTCTCTGCCCACTTGACCTTGCCGCCCTGGGGCGTCAGGCCGCCGAGCTTCTCGCCGGCCAGCAGGCGCAGCAGCGTGGTCTTGCCGACGCCGTTCTCGCCGATGATGGCCACCTTGTCGCCGGCCTCGATGCTGGTCGAGAAGGACTTGATGATCGGCACTTTCGGCTCGTAGCCGAAGCCGAGGTTCTCGATTTCGCAGGCCAGGCGATGCAGCTTTTCCTTCTCGTCGAAGTCGAAGCGTATCCACGGATACTGGCGCGACGAGGGCTTGATGTCTTCCGGCTTGATCTTCTCGATTAGTTTCAGGCGGCTGGTGGCCTGGCGCGCCTTCGACTTGTTGGCCGAGAAGCGGCGCACGAAGCCCTGCAGGTCGGCGACGCGCTCCTTGGCCTTGGCGTTGGCCGAGACCTGGCGTTCGCGCGCGACGGTCGAGGCTTCCATGAAGTCATCGTAATTGCCGCCATACACCTTGATCGTGCCGTAGTCGAGGTCGGCCATGTGGGTGCACACCTGGTTCAGGAAGTGGCGGTCGTGGCTGATGATGACCATGGTCGACTCGCGCTCGTTGAGGATGTCCTCCAGCCAGCGGATGGTGTCGATGTCGAGGTTGTTGGTCGGTTCGTCGAGCAGCAGGATGTCGGGGTTGGCGAACAGCGCCTGCACCAGCAGCACGCGCAGCTTCCAGCCCGGCGCCAC
>VEPA01000121.1 GCA_012026675.1 Betaproteobacteria bacterium
CCCCCATCCCCCCTCACGGGGGGCTACAGATCGGCTCGCTTCGCTCGAATATCACCAGTCGCTCCGAACGGGTATTTCACGTTAAGCGGTCACAAGAAAGAAAGGCATCCACATGGCAGGCAATGACGCAGCGTTTCTGAATACGAATACCTGGGACGGCAAACTGTTTCTCGGTGGCTGGAATACGGCCAGCGCGGCGTTGGACGTGCTGGAGCCGGCCACCGGCGCGGTGCTGACTCGCGTCGGCATGGCGACGCCGGCCGACGTCGCGGAAGCGGCGAAACGCGCCCGGGCGGCACAGGCGGGATGGGCCGCCATGCCCTACGAGCAGCGTGCCGCGATTTTCCGCAAGGCTGCCGCGATCATCGAGCGCGAAACCGCGGGAATGACGCAGTGGATCGTGCGCGAGACCGGCTCGATACCGCCCAAGGCCGGCGTCGAGTTGCATGCGGCGGTGGGCATCCTGCACGAGGCGGCGGCCATGGTCACACAGCCCGGGGGCTTGCTGCTGCCCAGTGACGGCGGCCGCATCAGCCTCGCACGGCGCGTGCCGCACGGCGTGGTGGGGATCATCTCACCGTTCAATTTCCCGTTGATACTTTCGATCCGTGCCGTTGCTCCGGCGCTGGCTGCCGGCAACACCGTGGTGCTGAAGCCCGATCCGCAGACGCCGATCGCGGGCGGCTACCTCATGGCCCGCATCTTCGAGGAAGCCGGCCTGCCCGTGGATTGCCTGCAGGTCCTGCCGGGCGGCGCAGATGTCGGTCAGGCGATGTGTGCCGATCCGAGCATTGCGATGATCTCTTTCACGGGGTCCACGAGCGCCGGCAGCGGCGTCGGCGAGCTGGCCGGCAAGCACCTGAAAAAGGTGACGCTGGAACTTGGCGGCAAGAACCGCCTGATCATCCTCGACGATGCCGATGTCGAACTGGCTGCCTCATGCGCGGCCTGGGGCGCCTACCTGCACCAGGGGCAGATCTGCATGACCACGGGCCTGATCCTTGCGCACGAAAAAATCGTCGCCAGGCTGACCGAACTCATGGTCGCCAAGGCCACGCACCTTCCCGTCGGCGACCCGGCGAGCCAAAAGGTGGCGCTGGGGCCGCTCATCAGCGCGCGCCAGCGCGACCGGGTCCATGCCATCGTGCAGGACAGCGTGAAACAGGGGGCGCATCTCGCCGCCGGCGGAACCTATGACAGGCTCTTCTACAAGCCGACCGTGCTGACCGGCGTCACGCCCGGCATGCGTGCCTTCGAGGAGGAAGTATTCGGCCCTGTGGCGTCGATCGTGAGCTATTCCAGCGAAGATGAAGCGGTGGAACTCGCCAACCGGACTATCTACGGCCTGTCGCTCGGCGTCATCAGCGCCTCGGTGGGCCGTGCCATGGCGCTGGCCAACCGCATCCCGACCGGCCTGCTGCACATCAACGCCCAGACCGTCGCCGACGAGCCCCACGTTCCCTTTGGCGGGCGCGGCGCTTCCGGCAATGGCGGGCGCCACGGCGGGCCGGCCAACTGGGAGGAGTTCACCCAGTGGCAGTGGGTGACGATCAAGGACACGGCGCCGCGCTATCCGTTCTGAGCGCTGACTAGAGTTCGGCCACCGCCGTCAGCAGCCTGTCCATCGCCTCGTCGTCGAGGTGGCTGCCGAGCGCGAAGCGCAGCCGGCTGGTGCCGTAGGGCACCGTCGGCGGGCGGATGGCTACGGCCAGCACCCCGGCGCTGTCCAGTCGCTGCGCGGCGGCTAGCGCGTCGGCCTCGCTGCCGATCACGGCGGGAATGATCTGCGTGCTTGATTTCAGCGTGTCGTAACTGCGCAGCGCCAGGGCATCGCGCAGGCGCTGCGCGTTGCATGCCAGCCGCGCTCGGTCGGCGTCCATGCCCGGCACGAGGTCAAGTGCGGCATCGACGGCGCCCAGCACCGCGGGTGGCAGCGCCGTGGTGTAGATGAAGCCGGGGCAGCGATTCACCAGCCAGTCGATCAGCGTGCGCGAGCCGGCGATGTAGGCGCCGAAGGCGCCGAAGGCCTTGCCCAGCGTGCCCATGACGATATCCACGCCGCCACATTCTGCGGCAAGCCCGCGCCCTTGCGGTCCGAGTACGCCGCTGGCATGGGCCTCGTCGACATACAGCGCCGCGCCGTGGTGTGCGGCGAGTTGCACCAGCGCCGCGATATCGGCGCGGTCGCCGTCCATACTGAACACGGACTCGGTGAGGATCAGCTTGCGGCCGGGCTTTCCGGCATGCTGGCGCAGGAGATCGTCGAGGTGACTGAGGTCGTTGTGATGAAAGACCTGCGTTTTCGCCCGCGAGACCCGGCAGCCATGCACGATGCTGGCGTGATTGAGTTCGTCGCTGAAAATCGCCGTCGCATTTGCCGTGTCGCCGGCGCCGACTCTTGCGAGAGCGGGTATCACCGTGGCATTGGCCTGGAAACCGCTGGAGAACAGCAGTGCGGCCTCGCAGCCCTTGAAGGCGGCCAGCTTTTCCTCGACCGCCAGGGTGATGTCGCGCGTGCCGGTGATCAGGCGAGAGGCGGGCGCCCCGGCGCCGTGGCGCAGCGCCCATTCCGCTGCGCGGGCTTTCACCAGGGGATGCTGGCTCAGGCCCAGATAGTCGTTGGACGAGGCATCGATCAGGGCGCGGCCGCTGGCGTCGCGCATTTGCCCGTCCGCCCAGGAGACCGGACGCAGCCGGCGGCGGCGATGGGCGGCGTCGAGCGCGGCGAGTTGTTGCTGCAGCAGGGTGTCGAGCGCCGAAGCCATCAGAGTGTCCCTGCGCGTTCCGTCAGCACGGTGCGCACGGCGGCGGTCAGCGTCGTCAGCTCGGCGGGCGTGACGATGAAGGGCGGCATCAGGTATACCAGCTTGCCGAAGGGCCGCAGCCAGACGCCGAGTTCGACAAAGCGCCGGCGCAGGCCGTGGAGGTCGATGGCGCCGCCGGGTTGGCAACTGAGTTCGCCGGCGCCGATGGCGCCCTTGCCGCGCACGTCGGCAACCCCGGCGAGTGCCCGGCAAGGTGCCAGTTCCTCGCGTAACTGCGCCTCGATCGCCGCCACCTGCTCCAGGCGCGGCTTGCGCTCGAAGAGGTCGAGCGAGGCATTTGCCGCGGCGCAGGCCAGGGCGTTGGCCATGTAGGTCGGGCCGTGCATCAGCGCGGCGGCCGGGTCGCCGGACAGAAACGCCGCGAACACGTGCGTGCGCGCCACGGTGGCTGCCAGCGGCAGCGTGCCGCCGGTGAGCGCCTTCGACAGGCAGATGATGTCTGGAATCACATCTGCTTCCTCGCAGGCGAACATGCGTCCCGTGCGGCCGAAACCGGTCATGATTTCGTCGGCGATCAGCAGTACATTGTTGCGGGCGCAGGCCTCGGCGACGAAGGCCAGCGTCGCCGCGTCATGCATCCGCATGCCGCCGGCACCCTGCACCAGCGGCGCGACGATGACGGCGGCGAGGCGCTCGGCATGGGTTTCCAACAGCAGGTCGAAGGCGCGGCGCAAGGCGGCATCGGTCGGCAGTTCGGCCATGATCTGGTCCGGCATGGTCCCGGCGAACAGCGCGTGCATGCCTTCCTCGGGATCGCATAGCGCCATGGTGGCGAAGGTGTCGCCGTGGTAGGCATGGCGGAAATGGACGATGCGCTGCTTCGCCGGCTGCCCCTTGTTGCGCCAGTACTGGATCGCCATTTTCAGCGCGACCTCGACCGCCACCGAGCCGGATTCGGTGAAGAATACGCGTTCGAGGTCACCCGGCAGCAGCGCGGCCAGCCTGGCGGCCAGGCGCAGCGCCGGTTCATGCACCAGGCCGGCGAACATGACGTGGGGCAGGGTGGCGAGTTGCGCCTCGACCGCAGCGCGAATGTGGGGGTGGCTGTAGCCGTGGCAGGCGGTCCACCACGAGGAGATGCCGTCGATCAGTTCGCGACCGTCGGCCAGGCGCAAGCGCACCCCCTGCGCAGTGACCACCGGCAGCGGCGCCGGCGCGGTCTGCATTTGGGTATAGGGCTGCCAGATGTGAGGCAGGCCCCCGGTGAGCCAGTCGCGAGTTTCGGGCATCGATATGAAGCAGCCGGCTGGACCGCTAGAATGCGCCAGCGGCAACAGTTTGCGGCCTAAGGAGAGGCGAAGTGGAGGCGCAGTTTATCACCGGCACCGGCACCGATATCGGCAAGACCTGGCTTACCTGCGCACTGCTGCGGCACTGGCGGACCGAGGGCCGGCGCGTGGCGGCTTTCAAGCCGGTGCTCTCGGGCTTCGATCCGCGCCGCGCCGAAGCCAGCGATGCCGGCCAACTCCTGGCGGCGCTGGGGCGCGAAGCGAGCACTGCCGAACTCGATGCCATCGCGCCCTGGCGCTTTGCTGCGCCGCTGTCGCCCGACATGGCGGCGGCACAGGAAGATCGTGACATCGATTTCGACGCGCTGGTCGGCTTCACCCGCCGTAGCGCCGGCGCCGACTTTTGCACGACGCTGGTCGAAGGCGTCGGCGGCGTCATGGCGCCGCTGGACGCGAGGCATACTGTGCGCGACTGGATCGCCGCCAGCGGCTTGCCCTGCATCCTGGTGGCCGGCAGCTACCTGGGCAGCCTGAGCCATACGCTGACGGCACTGGAGGCCCTGGCAAAAGTCGGCGCTGCCATCAAGGCGATCGTGGTCAATGAAACACCAGGTTCGTCGGTCGAACTCGATGGCATGCTGGTGAGCCTGGCGCACCATGCCGGCGGCGTCCCGCTATTGGCGATCGCGCGCGACAGCCCGCAAGCCGGCGTCGCCCGTCTGGCCAAACTGCTGTGCTAAACCCGCACTGGTCGTATACTGCGGCCCCTTAAGCTCCTTCAAGCTTCTTTAACCGGATGAACCATGACCATCAAGTCTGACAAGTGGATACGCCGCATGGCGGAGCAGCACAAGATGATCGAGCCTTTCGAGGCCGGCCAGGTACGCGAGGCCAACGGCCAGAAGATCGTGTCCTACGGCACATCGAGCTACGGCTACGACATCCGCTGCTCGCGCGAATTCAAGCTGTTCACCAACATCAACAGCACCATCGTCGACCCGAAGAATTTCGACCCCAATTCCTTCGTCGAGGTGAATGCCGACTACTGCATCATCCCGCCGAATTCCTTCGCCCTGGCGCGCACCGTCGAGTACTTCCGCATTCCGAGGAACGTCTTGACCATCTGCCTCGGCAAGAGCACCTATGCGCGCTGCGGCATCATCGTCAATGTGACGCCCTTCGAGCCGGAATGGGAGGGCTACGTGACACTGGAATTCTCCAACACGACGCCGCTGCCGGCCAAGATCTATGCCGGCGAAGGCTGCGCCCAGGTGCTCTTTTTCGAATCCGACGAAGTCTGCGAGACCTCCTACAAGGACCGCGGCGGCAAGTATCAGGGGCAGGTCGGCGTCACCGTGCCGAAGATGTAGAGCAAAGGCGGGAGGCCCCGCCGCAGGGCCGCCCCAAGGCGGGGCCAGCCAGTAACATGGAGTCCGCGCCTTTGCGGACGAACAACCGTTACCCCCTTCGACGGGAAGGGGGCCAGGGAGTAGGTAAAAAATGCGCTTCCACTTCCCCATCATCATCATCGACGAGGACTTCCGTTCCGAAAACGCCTCGGGCCTCGGCATCCGTGCCCTGGCCGGCGCCATAGAGAAGGAAGGCATGGACGTGCTGGGCGTCACCAGCTACGGCGACCTGTCTTCCTTCGCCCAGCAGCAGAGCCGGGGGTCCGCCTTCATCCTTTCCATCGACGACGAGGAATTCACGCCCGGTCCCGAACTCGACCCCGCCGTGCTCAACCTGCGCACTTTCGTCGAGCAAATTCGCTACAAGAATTCCGAAATTCCGATTTTCCTGCACGGCGAAACGCGCACCAGCCGCCACATCCCGAACGACATCCTGCGCGAGCTGCACGGCTTCATTCACATGTACGAGGACACGCCGGAATTCATCGCCCGCCACGTCGTGCGCGAGGCCAAAGCCTACTTGGACTCGCTGCCGCCGCCTTTCTTCCGCGCCCTGGTGCATTACGCCGCCGACGGCTCCTATTCATGGCACTGTCCCGGCCACTCGGGCGGCGTCGCTTTCCTCAAGAGTCCGGTGGGCCAGATGTTCCACCAGTTCTTCGGCGAGAACATGCTGCGCGCCGACGTCTGCAATGCCGTCGAGGAACTCGGTCAGCTGCTCGACCACACCGGGCCGGTGGCCGCTTCCGAGCGCAATGCCGCGCGCATTTTCAACAGCGATCACCTGTTCTTCGTCACCAACGGCACCTCGACTTCGAACAAGATCGTCTGGCACTCGACGGTGGCGCCGGGCGACATCGTGGTGGTGGACCGCAACTGCCACAAGTCGATCCTGCACGCCATCATGATGACCGGCGCGATCCCCGTGTTCCTGATGCCGACGCGCAACAACTACGGCATCATCGGTCCGATCCCGCGCGAGGAATTTCTCTGGGAGAACATCCAGAAGAAGATCGCGGCGAACCCCTTCGCCACCGACAAGAACGCCAAGCCGCGCGTGCTGACCATCACCCAGAGCACCTATGACGGCATCCTCTACAACGTCGAGGACATCAAGGAAATGCTCGATGGCAGGATC
>VEPA01000109.1 GCA_012026675.1 Betaproteobacteria bacterium
CGAGGATGGCCTGTCCTTCGGCGCCGGCTGTCTTCTGCCATTCGCCGATCATCGTGTCGCCGACCTTCTTCAGGTCCGCCTTCAGGGCGGCGGAAGGGGCCGCAACGGTCATTCCGTTCTTGGCCAGTTGCTCGACATAGAACTTGGTTTTTTCCTCGCTCGTCTTCCAGCCGCGCGCTTCAGCTTCCTTCGCCGCTTTCAGCAGGGCATCCTGCGTTGGTTTGTCGAGAGCATCAAATGCTTTCTGGGAGACCAGGACGGCATTCTTCGGCAGCCAGGCCTGGGTATCGTAGAAATACTTGACCTGTTCCCAGACCTTGCCGTCGTAGCCCGTCGCGCCGGAAGTCATGAAGGCCGAGACAGCGCCGGTGGCGAGTGCCTGCGAAAGCTCGGCAGCCTGGATGGTGACCGGCTGGGCGCCCACCAGTTCCGCGATGCGCGAGGTTTGCGGACTGTAGGCGCGCCACTTGACGCCCTTCAGGTCGGCGCCGGAGTTGATCGGCTTTGCCGAGAAGATGCCTTGCGGCGGCCATGGCACGGAAAAAAGGATCTTCAAGCCCTGCTTGGCCAGCAGCGCATCCATTGCCGGCTTCTGTGCCGCGGCGAGCTTTTTCGCTTCGGCATAGGAGGTGGCGAGGAAGGGCACGTTGTCGGTGCCGAACAGGGGGTTCTCGTTGGCGTAGCCGCCGAAGATGATTTCGCCGATCTGCGCCTGGCCGCCCTGGACGGCGCGCTTGATCTCGTTGGCCTTGTATAGCGAACCGCCGGCGTGCACGGTGATTTTCAACTTGCCGGCGGTGGCCTTGTCCACATCGGCGGCGAACTGGGTGATGTTTTCAGTGTGGAAGTTTGCGGCCGGGTACCCTGTGGGCATGTCCCACTTGGTTTGGGCCGATACGGACAGGGCAGTGAAACCGAGTGCGACGACGAGCGAGCGAAGGCAGGTATTCATCAGCGGGTTCCTCTCGAAATGGTCGGTGGAAAAAGAGATTGCAGATAAAACATTAACAACACATTGACAAAACGTCAACAAAATGTTTGAATAATTTCACCGAGCACAATTGGAAGGCGTCGACATGGCAGCCAGGAAAACGACAACCGCAGCACCGCCGGTACTCGACGAGTCCGACGTACGGCGCATTGTTTCCTCCGAACACCTGGTCTCGGACAAGTCCACGGAGTTGTCCGAATTCGAATTTGGGCTGATCATCGCCAGCCACGCCTTCGGCCGCTGGATGACGCGCTGCATGAGCGGCGCCGGCGTCAAGGATATGACCGAGACCGAAATCCTGGTGGTGCATCATGTCAATCACCGCGGTCGGGAAAAGAAGTTGGCCGATATCTGCTTTGTGCTCAACATCGAAGATACGCACGTGGTTTCCTATGCGTTGAAGAAACTGGCGAACCTCGGTCTGGTATCGGGCGAGCGGCGTGGCAAGGAAGTGTTCTGGTCCACCACCCAGGCGGGGCAGGCGCTGTGCGAACGCTATCGGCAGGTGCGCGAAGCCTGCCTGATGCCAGGTTTTTCCGGCGCCGAAGATGAGAACCTGCGCATCGGCGATCTGGCGCGCCTGCTGCGTACCCTGTCCGGGCGCTACGATCAGGGCGCCCGGGCGGCTTCGTCCATCTGATGTACCTCTATGGGGAATAAATGACAATCATGGCCAATCATCACAGCAGTCTTTCCTATCTCGACACGGCTCGACCCGAACCCTGGGCCAGCTTCATCGAGCAGATCGATCGTGTCGCACCGCATCTGGGACCGCTATCGCACTGGCTGGAAACTCTCAAGCGTCCCAAGCGCATCCTGATGGTCGACGTGCCGATCATTCGCGATGACGGCACGATCGGGCACTACGAGGGTTATCGCGTGCAGCACAACTTGTCGCGCGGCCCGGGCAAGGGTGGCGTGCGTTTTCATCCGGCGGTGACGCTGAACGAAGTGATGGCCCTGGCCGGCTGGATGACGGTGAAGAATGCAGCCCTGGGTTTGCCTTTCGGCGGTGCCAAGGGGGGGGTCCGCATTGATCCGCGGAGGTTCTCGCGTGCCGAACTGGAACGCATCACCCGCCGCTATACCTCGGAGATCGGTATCGTCATCGGGCCGGACAAGGATATCCCGGCGCCCGATGTCGGCACTAACGAGCAGACCATGGCGTGGATGATGGATACCTACTCGGTCAATGTCGGCCATACTGCCAGCGGCGTCGTCACCGGCAAACCGATTGCGCTGGGTGGTTCGCTGGGGCGCCAGGAGGCCACCGGCCGTGGCGTCTATATTGCCGCCCGCGAAGCCGGTTTGCGCAGGGGTATTCCGGTCGCCGGCGCGCGCGTGGTGATCCAGGGTTTTGGCAACGTCGGCGGCATTGCCGCGCGGATTTTTCGCGAGAATGGAGCGAAGGCGATTGCGCTGCAGGATGCCGACGGCGCGATCGCAAATCCGGCCGGGATAGACATTCCCGCTGCGCTCACCCATGTGGCGGCGCACGGCAGCCTTGCCGGCTTTGCCGGGGGCGAAGCGATCAGCGGCGAGGATTTCTGGCAAATGGATTGCGAGTATTTCGTTCCCGCTGCTCTGGAGGGCCAGGTGACGCCGGCGCGGGCGCGCAACTTGCGGACGAAAATTGTCGTCGAGGGCGCCAACGGGCCGACCACTCCGGCCGCCGACGACATCCTGCACGAGCGCAACATCCTGGTGATTCCAGATGTGCTGGCCAATGCCGGCGGCGTGACGGTGTCCTACTTCGAATGGGTGCAGGATTTCTCCAGTTTCTTCTGGAGCGAGGAGGAGATCAACGCCCGCCTCGAAAGCATCATGGTCAAGGCCTTCGCCGCGATCTGGCAGATGGCGGAGGAACGCCAAGTGTCGATCCGCACCGCCGCCTTCATTATCGCCTGCCAGCGCGTGCTGGCTGCCCGCGAACAGCGCGGGCTGTATCCCTGAGGCGTGGCGCCAGCGCCGACTATTGCGCTGTGACCCGACCTGCCGCGAATTTCAGGCTGCGGTCCGTTCCAATCCACGGCTGAAGCGCGACATCGCGTGGCAGCCGATCCAGTAAATGAGGCCGATGAACAGATAGCCTTCGAGCTGGAAGGAACGCCATTGCGCATCGCCGGCCAGCGCCAGCGAGAGCGCGCCGGTCAGCTCGTACATGCTGACCACGGTGACCAGCGAAGTGTCCCTGAAAATGCTGACTGCGCTGTTCATCATCGACGGAATCACGGCACGCAGGGCCTGCGGCAGGATGATCCAGCGCATGGCCTGCCAGCGGCCGAGTCCCAGCGCCGCCGCCGCGTCATGCTGGCCCAGCGGCACTCCCTGCAGGCCGCCGCGGATGGTTTCCGACAGATAGGCCGCGGCGAACAGCACAATGCCGCCTTGCACCCGCAGCAGTACGTCGATCGAGGTGCCGGCGGGCAGGATGATGGGGAACAGGAATGAAGCGAGAAACAGCACCGAGATCAGCGGCACGCCGCGCACCAGTTCGACATAGAGCGTGCACAGGCCGCGCAGCAGCGGCAGTTGGGACCGGCGGCCGAGCGCCACCAGGAGCGCCAGCGGCAATGCCAGCAGCATGCCCAGGGTGGCCAGCAGCAGTGTCAGCGGCAGGCCGCCCCACTGGTCGCTGCCGATTCGGACGAGGCCGAATGCGCCACCGCCCATCAGCAGAATGAAAGCCGGCAAGGCCAGTGCCCAGGCCGCCAGCAGCGGCCCGCGCGGCAGCAGGCGCAGACCGCTGGCGAGTATCACCGCCAGCAGCAAGGCGGTTGCCAGCAGCGGTCGCCAATGTTCCTCATACGGATAGCGGCCGAACAGGATCACGCGGTACTTTTCAGCCACCACGCCCCAGCAGGCGCCGGCGTGATTCGCCGCCTGGCAGGCGGCGGCGTCGGGTCTGAACACGGCCTGCAGGAGCAGCCAGTCGATCAGGCCCGGCAGCCACCAGAGCGCCGCGACGAACAATGCCAGCGTCGTGACGCTGCTGAAGCCGTCGGAGAACAGGTTGCGCCGCAGCCAGTCGCGCGTGCCCGGCTTCATGAGCGCTCTGCCCAGCGTCCGCTGCGGCGTTCCAGCCAGGCGCTGAGCCAGGCGGTGATGAGCGACAGGATCAGATACACGGCCATGATCAGCGCGATGCATTCCGCTGCGCGGCCGGTCTGGTTCAGCGTCGTGTTGGCCACCGATACCAGGTCGGGATAGCCGATGGCGACGGCCAGCGAAGCGTTCTTGGTCAGGCTCAGGTGCTGGTTGGTCAGCGGCGGGACGATGCTGCGCAGGGCCTGCGGCAGCAGCACCAGGCGGAACAGCTGGACCCGCGTCAGGCCCAGTGCCAGCGCCGCCTCGCTTTGGCCGCGTGGCACGGCCTGGATGCCGGCACGCACGGTTTCGGCGACGTAGGCGGCGGTGTAAAGACTCAGGCCGAGGAACAGGGCGAGGAACTCCGGGGTCAGCGTGGCGCCGCCGACAATGTTCATTTCGCCGCGCAGCGGCAGGTCGAGCAAGCCGCTTTCACCGCCCAGCCAAGGCATGGCCAGGCCGCTCTTGCTCAGGAATACATGCGGTGCGAGTTGCAGCGCCCTGCTTCCCAGAGGCAGCAGGTCAGTCACGACGAAGTACCAGGCCAGCAATTGCAGCAGCAGCGGCAGGTTGCGCAGGGTTTCGACGTAGGCCGCGCACAGGCCGCGCAGCAGCAGATTGGGCGACAGCCGGCCGAGGCCGATCAGGGTGCCGAGCAGGGTGCTGGCGGCAATTGCCGGCAGCGCCACGCGCAAGGTGTTGGCCAGACCGGCGGCCAGCGCCCAAAGCGCGCTGTCGGTCGACTCGAAGGCCAGCAGGCTCTCGCCGATGGCAAAGCCGGCCGGCTCGGTCAGGAAGTCAAAGCCGCTGCGGATGCCGCGCTCGGCCATGTTGGCGGAGGTGACCGCGAGCAGCCACCAGAGCGCCGCCAGCAGCGCCGCGGCGAGCAGCGCCTGAATTCCTAACTGGCGGGCGCGTCGGCCTTGCATTGCGGCGGATTGTCGAAAGTCGGCGCTGGCGCGACGGCGCTGTCAGCGTACCGGTGGCGCATACATCAGGCCGCCCTTGCTCCAGAGCGCATTGAGACCGCGCGGCAATTGGAGCGGCGAGGCACTGCCGACATTGCGCTGGAACATCTCGCCGTAGTTGCCCACCGCCTTGATGGCACGTGCGGCCCAGTCGCGCTCCAGTCCGAGCAGCTTGCCGCTGTCTTCGGCGCTGCCGAGCAGGCGCAGGATCGCCGGATCGGTGCCGGACTTCATCTGTTCGACATTGGCCTGCGTGATGCCGTATTCCTCGGCCTCGATCAGGGCGAAGATGCCCCACTTGACGATCGCGAACCACTCATCGTCGCCGCGCCGCACCACCGGCCCCAGCGGTTCCTTGGAAATCAGCTCGGGCAACACGATGTAGTCGTCCGGCTTGGGCGCTTCCTTGCTGCGGATGAAGGCCAGCGCCGAGGCGTCGGTGGTATAGGCCTGGCAGCGGCCGCTGAAGAAGGCCTTGATCGAGGCCTCGAACTTCTCGAACACCACCGGCTTAACCTTGATGCCCTGCGCCTTGAACCAGTCGCCCAGGTTTTTCTCCGTGGTGGTGCCCGACTGGACGCAGATCTCGGCGTTCTTGAGCTGCTTCGCGCTGGTGATTTTCAGCTTCTTCGGCACCAGGAAACCCTGGCCGTCGTAGTAGGTTACGGCGGTGAAATGCAGGCCCAGCGAGGCATCGCGGGTCAGCGTCCAGGTCGTGTTGCGCGACAGCAGGTCGCCCTCGCCCGACTGCAGGGCGGTGCAGCGCTGCTGCGCGTTGCGCGGCACGTACTTGACCTTGGCCGGATCGTTGAGCACGGCCGCGGCGATGGCGCGGCAGACATCGGCATCGAGCCCGTTCCAGCGGCCCTGGCTGTCGGCGGAAGAAAAGCCGATGACGCCGGTGCTGACGCCGCATACGAGTTGCGCGCGCTGCCGTACCTGGTCGAGGGTCTTGCCGGCGTGGGCCGGCGCGAGGCAGAACAGGAACATTAACGCGGCGATCGGGAAAGTTTTCATGGAATGGTGTGGGCAGGGACGACGGTGTATTGGAAAGCATTCTAGTGCGATGTTTTCCTTGGCTGACTTCAGTCGGTGGCAAGCGGCAGTTCGCGTTGGTGTGACACGTCCGCCACCTGGAGCGCGCTGCTCGGCGAAAGTGCGCTGGTGCGCACGCCGAGCAGGCGCAGTTTCTTTTCCAGCGGCACGCGGCGCAGGCATTCGCCGGCGGCGCGGCGGATCACGGCCGCGTCGGCAGTGGGGGCCGGCAAGCTCAGGTCGCGCGTGACGATGCGAAAGTCCTCGTAGCGCAGCTTGATGCCGATGGTGCGGGCCAGATAGCCTTTGCGCTGCAGGTCCGCGGCGACGCGGGTGCATAGCGAGGTGAAGATCTCCGACAGAGCAACGCGGTCGCGCCGCGCATGGAGGTCGCGCTCGAAGGTGGTTTCGCGGCTGATCGATTTGGTTTCGGAGTCGGTGACGACGGGACGGTTGTCGATGCCGTGCGCTGCGTTGTGCAGCCATTCGGCATAGCTGCGGCCGAAATGTTCCTGCAGCATGGCCGGTTTGGCGCCGGCCAGTTCGGCGATGGTGGTGATGCCCAGTGTCGCCAGCTTCGCCTCGGCCTTGGGGCCGATGCCGTTGATCTTGCGCACCGGCAATGGCCAGATGCGCTGGGGGATGTCGGCTGAGTCAAGTAGCGTCAGCCCGTCCGGCTTGTCGAGGTCGGAGCCGATCTTCGACAGCAGCTTGTTGGGGCTGATGGCGATCGAGCAGGACAGTCCGGTGGCATCCTTCACCGCCTGCTTGATGCGCCGTGCGAGCGTGAGGGTGTCGCCGGGCAGGTCGGTCAGGTCGATGTAGATCTCGTCGACGCCGCGATCTTCGATCTTCGGCGCGATGGCGGCCACGGCCGCCTTGAACAGGCGCGAGAAGTGGCGATACGCCTCGAAGTCCACCGGCAGCAGGATCGCGTCCGGCGCCAGCCTGGCGGCCTTCATCACACCCATCGCGGAGAACACGCCGAGCGCTCGCGCTTCGTAGGTGGAGGTGGTGATGACGCCGCGGCCGACATAGTCGCGCAGGCTGAAGAAACGCCGGCCGCCGTCGGCCAGTAATTCCGGCTGCTGCTCGCGTCGGCCGCCTATGACCACGGGCATGCCACGCAGTTCCGGGTAGCGCAGGAGTTCGACCGAGGCATAGAAGGCGTCCATGTCCAGGTGCGCAATGCGGCGTGGCGGCGTGCTCATTTCAGGCGACGATACCGCAAAACGTCCGGTTGACGACTTCCTCCCGCTTTGGGCTAGGATGAGTATGTAAGGTATCGCCGCATATTGCCAAAGGGACTCCGCCATGATCAACGAACTGCTGCCGACCCTGACCCCGAAGATCGCCGCGCTGCGCCGCGATGTCCATGCCCATCCCGAACTGGCCTTCAACGAAAAGCGCACGGCGGAGAAGGTTGCCGACTACCTGGAAGCGCTGGGCCTCGAAGTCCATCGCGGGCTTGCCCGCACCGGCGTGGTGGCAAAGCTTTCGCTGGGGGGAAGCCCGCGTGCGATCGGCCTGCGCGCCGACATGGATGCCTTGCCGCTCTCCGAACTGAATACCTTTCCGCACCATTCGATCCATGAAGGGAAAATGCACGCCTGCGGCCACGACGGCCACACCGCGATGCTGCTGGGTGCAGCAGAGGTCCTGAGCAAGCTGCGCAACTTCGATGGCACCGTTTATTTCATTTTCCAGCCGGCGGAGGAGCATGAGGGCGGCGGTCGCGTGATGGTCGAAGAAGGCCTGTTCGAGCGCTTTCCGATGGACATGGTGTTCGGTCTGCACAATTGGCCGGGCCTGCCCGCCGGCAGCATCGGCGTGACGGAAGGGCCGGTGATGGCGGGCACCGATCGCTTCGAAATTGTGATCACCGGCCATGGCGGTCACGCTGCCATGCCGCATCAGGCAGTGGACGTGGTACTGGCCGGCAGCGCGCTGGTGCAGGCGCTGCAGTCGCTGGTATCGCGCAACACGGATCCGCTTGACTCGGCAGTGGTCAGCGTGACGCGCTTCAATGCTGGCCACGCCGACAACGTGCTGCCCGAGACGGCCGTTCTGGGCGGCACGGTGCGCACGCTCAATGGCGACTTGCAGGATGCGCTGGAAGAGGGCGTGCGCCGCATCTGCACCGGCATCGAGGCGACCTACCGGGTCAGCATCGACCTGCACTACGCGCGCGGCTATCCGCCGACCGTCAATGCCGCCGAGCCGAGCGACATTGCGCGCGACGTTGCGCAGCACGTGGCGACCGACGGCCTGGTTTACCTGCAATTGCCGCCAAGCATGGGCGCCGAGGATTTCGCCTACATGGCGAAAGTGGTGCCGGCCTGCTATGTTTGGCTGGGCAACGGTCCGGGCGAGGGTGGCTGCATGTTGCACAGTCCGTATTACGACTTCAACGACGAAATCATCGCCACCGGTATCCGCTACTGGGTGCGGCTCGCAGAACGAGCACTGGCGCCGTAAACGCAAGCGGGCAGCCGCAGCTGCCCGATTTCCGGTACCCAATTCAACCCGAATTACTTGACCCGGTTCTTGTACTCGCCGGTACGCGTATCGATTTCGATCTTGTTGCCGATTTCGACGAACAGCGGCACGGGCAGTTCCATGCCGGTGCTGATCTTGGCCGGTTTCATGACCTTGCCCGAGGTGTCGCCCTTGACCGCAGGTTCCGTATAGATCACTTCGCGCACGACGCTGGTGGGCATTTCCACCGAGATCGCCTTGCCGTCGTAGAACACCACTTCGACGGGCATGCCGTCTTCGATGTAGTTCACCGCATCGAGCATGTTCTCGCCTTCGACTTCGTACTGGTTGTACTCGGCGTCCATGAACACGTACATCGGATCGGCAAAATAGGAATAGGTGCATTCCTTGCGCTCGGGGACCACCTGTTCGAACTTGTCGTCGGCCTTGTAGATGGATTCCGAGGCGGCGCCGGTGAGCAGATTCTTGAACTTGAACTTGACGACCGCGGAACTGCGGCCACCCTTGCTGTATTCGGCCTTTTGCACGACGAGCGGATCGTTGCCGACCATCACGACATTGCCGGCACGGAGTTCCTGGGCGATTTTCATGGCTATGTATCCTGCAGCGGAATTTTAGAACCCGCTATTTTAGCCTTTCCAGGCAGAACTTTACAAGTCCGCTGGCGAGATCGGGGCGTTCGCTCAGGGATCTTGCCCACTGTTTCAGCGGTTCGTCCAGACCGGGCAGGGCAGCCGCGAATGCCGGCCAGTCAAGGCTGCCGACACCGTTCCAGGCCAGCCAGAAGGGCCGCAAGGTCGTGCCGGCCGGGTGCGTGGCAAGAAAGGCTTCCAACTTGGCCAGATGCGCGCCTTCCGCTTGCGGATAGATATGCCAGACAAAGGGATTGGCGGCCCACTGGGCGCGGACGAAGGAATCCTCGCCGCGGACGAAGTTGAGATCGCAGGCCCAGAGCAGTTCGTCGTAGCGGGCTTGCGGCAGGAACGGCAGGGGCTGCAGGCCCAGTCTGCCGATGGTTCGGACTGCCTCGCCGCTGCCAGGACACAGTACGCGCACGGGACGCTCGGGAGTTGCCCATGCCGCCCAGGCCTGGATCAAACCCGGAAGCATCGGATTGGGATAGCTGAACAGGGAAATCGTCAGTTCCCCGGGCAGTCGCGGCGGCAATCCGAGCCCGGCGCGAAAGGCGGCTTCGTCGAAGGCCTGGCGCCTGCGCTCGTAGTCGCGTTCGCGCAGCAGTCCGCCGGTACCCGCCGCAAAGCCGGGGAAATAGAAGTACTTGACCAGCGGCAGGCGCGGATGCGGCGAGGGCAGGGCGTGGCAGCCGGCGACCCAGGCTTCGGCCGAGAGGTATTCGAGATTGAGCCAGACCGGCGGCTGGGCGCGGATGGCCATGGCCTCGACATAGGCCGCCGGCAGTTCGCAGCCGAAGGCCTCGATCACCACCTCGGCCGTTTCGGCGGCAGGCCACGCTATCGGCCAAAGCTCGGGCCAGTGATGCACCGCCACCGGACCACCGGCATGGTCAGGTGCCAGCTGAATCAGTCGTGGCAGGTCGTCGATCCACAGCCTGACCAGCCAGCCGTGCTCGTTCGCCAGTTGATTCGCCAGGCGCCAGGAAACGCCGGCATCGCCGTAGTTGTCGACAACGGTGCAGAAAATGTCGCAGCGGAGTGGATTGCGGCTCATGGGGAGGCGGTATCCTAGCCTAATGAACAAACTTCTACGCTGTACCGAATGTCCGCGCTTGGCTGGATTTCTTGCCGATGTGCGCAGCAGCCATCCCGCTTACCATGCCCGACCCGTGGCTCCCTTTGGCGATCCGCGGGCGCGGCTGCTGATCGTCGGCCTCGCGCCCGGCATGCACGGCGCCAATCGCACCGGGCGGCCCTTCACCGGTGACTATGCCGGCATCCTGCTCTACGAGACGCTGCACGCCTTCGGTTTCGGCTCTCAGCCGCAATCTCTGGCGGCCGACGACGCCCTGCGGCTCGTCGATTGCCGCATCACAAACGCGGTGAAATGTCTGCCGCCGGGGAACAAGCCGGAGCCGGCCGAGATTCGCACCTGCAACCACTATCTGGCGGCCGAGTTGCTGGCCGCGCCCGAACTTCGCGTGATCCTCGCCCTGGGCCTCGTGGCGCACAAGGGGGTGCTGATGGCGCTGGGGCTCAAGCAGTCGGCGCTGGTTTTTGGTCACGGCGCGCGCCATGCGCTTCCGCCGCATGAGCTCGCCCCTGCGGGCTCAGGGGACCGCATCTTGATCGACAGCTACCACTGCAGCCGCTACAACACGCAGACCCGCCGTCTCACCAGCGCCGACTTTCAAGATGTCTTCCGCAAAATCCGTATCGAGCTCGACGCTGCTTGCCGCCGGCCCGCGCAGCGGAAGCCCCGGCGCGCAAGGCGAGGCCTTCGATTCCGGCGAGTTTCTGGCGAGCCTGACCGATGCGCCCGGGGTTTATCGCATGCTGGATGCGGACCGGGTCGTGCTCTATGTCGGCAAGGCGAAGAACCTCAGGAAACGCGTTTCGTCCTACTTCCAGAAGACGGGACACAGTCCGCGCATCGCGCTGATGTTGCAGCAGGTGGCGGCCATGGAAGTCACCGCGACGCGTTCCGAGGCCGAGGCGCTGATCCTCGAAAACACGCTGATCAAGAAGCTGGCGCCGAAATACAACATCCTGTTCCGCGACGACAAGTCCTATCCCTACATCGGTCTCGGCGGCAAGGACGGCGGCGGCGAGTTCCCGCGCCTGTTCTACCATCGCGGCGCATTCGAGAAGAAGTCGCAGTATTTCGGTCCCTTCCCCAGCGGGCTGGCGGTGCGCGAGAGCATCCAGCTGATCCAGAAGACCTTCCTGCTTCGTACCTGCGAAGAGTCGGTCTTCGCGAACCGCTCGCGGCCCTGCCTGATGCACCAGATCAAACGCTGCAAGGCGCCCTGCGTGGGACTGGTTTCAAAGCGGGACTATGCGGCCGACGTGCGCCTGGCAGAAATGTTTCTGCGCGGCCGGCATTCCGAGGTGATCGAAGGCCTGACCCGGCAAATGGAAACCGCCGCGACCAAACTGCATTTCGAGGAAGCGGCCGCCCTGCGCGACCAGATCCGGTCGCTGCAGGCCGTGCTGCATCGGCAGTACGTGAGTTCGACAAGGGATGCCGATGTCGACATCATTGCGGCCGTGGTCGAGCGCGGCAGCCTTTGCGTGAATCTGGCCATGGTGCGCGGCGGCCTGCACCTCGGCGCTCGCGCGCACTTCCCGCAAGCGGCCGCCGAGGCGGAAGCCGGCGAGGGCCTGGCGGCCTTCGTCGCCCAGCATTATGTCGAACAGCCGGCGCCGGCGCGGTTGATACTGAACCCTTGGCCTGTCGAAGACTTGCCCACGGGCTTGAATGCCGGAGGGCCGAAAAACGAGATGGAGCGGGCCTGGGTCGAAATGGCGCTGACCAACGCGCGCATGGCGGTGCAGGCGCGCTGGCAGGCCAAGACGCGCAGTAGCGGGCGCCTGGTCGCGCTGCAGGAAGCCTTGGATCTGGCCGAGCCGCCACGGCGCATCGAGTGTTTCGATATCAGCCACACCATGGGCGAGGGCACCGTGGCGTCCTGCGTGGTCTGTGTCGATGGCGCGATGAAGAAGGGCGACTACCGCCGCTTCAATATAGAGGGCATCCAGCCCGGCGATGACTATGCGGCAATGCGCCAGGCCCTGACCCGGCGTTACGAGAAGGTTGCCACCGGCGAGACCGTGGCCCCGGACCTGGTGTTGATCGACGGTGGCAAGGGCCAGCATCGTGTCGCGCGAGAAGTGTTTGCCGAACTGGGACTTGGCCATCTGGCTAGCATCGGCGTGGCCAAGGGCGAGGACCGCAAGCCGGGCCTGGAAACACTCTTCGTGCATGACCGCAGCCTGCCGCTACAATTGGGTATGGACCACGCAGGCTTCCACCTGATACAGGAAATTCGCGACGAGGCGCATCGCTTCGCCATCGTCGGCCACCGCGCACGGCGGGCCAGGGCGCGAGGACGATCGAAGCTCGAAGACGTGGCAGGCGTCGGGCCGGCGCGACGCAAGAAACTGCTGGCGCAGTTCGGCGGCCTCGACGGCGTGAAGGCCGCCACGGTCGAGGACCTGTGTCGCGTCGACGGCATCTCGCGGCGTCTGGCGGAAGAGATTCACAAGAGCCTGAAATGACATGCCGCTGAACATACCGAATCTCCTGACCTGGGCGCGCATTCTCCTGATCCCGCTGGTGGTCGGTGTTTACTATCTGCCATTGACGCCCTACGAGCAGAATTTCATCGCCACCGCCGCCTTTCTGGTCGCCGCGGTGACCGACTGGATTGACGGCTGGCTGGCGCGCAAGTTGAACCAGACCTCGGCCTTCGGCGCATTTCTCGATCCCGTGGCCGACAAGTTGATGGTCGCCGCCGCCCTGGTAATTCTGGTCGAATTGAATCGCGTCGATGCGATGCTGGCCTTCATCATCATCGGTCGCGAGATCGCGATTTCCGCCCTGCGCGAATGGATGGCGAATATCGGCGCGGCGAAAAGCGTTGCGGTTTCCCTGCTGGGCAAACTGAAAACCATTGCGCAAATGACGGCGATTCCGATGTTGCTCTGGTATACCCCGATCGGCCCGCTCAACGTGCATTTGCTCGGGACCTGGTCGCTATGGATCGCGGCCTTGTTGACCCTTTGGTCGATGGCTTACTATTTGCAGAAAGCGTGGCCTGAAATCTCGGCGCGGAGTCGTTGACACAATGACTTCGGCCGCTATAATGCGCGGCTGTTCTGCGGCAGTAGCTCAGTTGGTAGAGCGCAACCTTGCCAAGGTTGAGGTCGAGAGTTCGAGACTCTTCTGCCGCTCCA
>VEPA01000130.1 GCA_012026675.1 Betaproteobacteria bacterium
ACCTGGAAATGCTCAACGAGCTGGGTTTCTGCAAGGGCATCGAGAACTACTCGCGCCATCTATCCGGCCGCCAGCAAGGCCAGCCGCCGCCGACGCTGATCGACTACCTGCCGCCCAACGCACTGATGTTCATCGACGAGTCGCACGTCACCATCCCGCAGATCGGCGGCATGTTCCGCGGCGACCTGGCGCGCAAGCAGAACCTGGTGGATTACGGCTTCCGCCTGCCGTCCGCGCTGGACAACCGGCCGCTGCGCTTCGACGAATTCGCGCGCGTGATGCGCCAATGCATCATGGTGTCCGCCACGCCGGCCGACTACGAAGCAAAGCACACCGAGCGCGTGGTGGAGCAGGTGGTGCGCCCGACCGGGCTGGTTGACCCGGAGGTCGAGGTCAAGCCGGCCGCCACCCAGGTGGATGACCTGTTGTCGGAAATCAGGCTGCGCACCGAGGCCGACGAGCGCGTGCTGGTGACCACGCTCACCAAGCGCATGGCGGAGGACCTCACCGACTACCTGGCCGAGCACGGTGTCAAGGTACGCTACCTGCATTCCGACATCGACACCGTGGAACGGGTGGAAATCATCCGCGACCTGCGGCTGGGCGAGTTCGACGTGCTGGTCGGCATCAACCTGCTGCGCGAGGGGCTGGACATTCCGGAGGTGTCGCTGGTGGCGATCCTCGACGCCGACAAGGAAGGCTTCCTGCGCTCCGAGCGCTCGCTGATCCAAACCTCCGGCCGCGCCGCGCGCAGCCTCAACGGCAAGGTGATCTTCTATGCCGACATGGTCACCGATTCGATGCGGCGCGCACTGAAGGAAATGGAGCGCCGCCGCCGCAAGCAAGCGGCGTTCAATGAGGCCCACGGCATCACGCCGCGCGGCGTGACCAAGCGCATCAAGGACATCATCGACGGCGTCTATGACATGGAAGCCGGCAGGAAGGAGCTGAAGGCCGCACAGGCGCTGGCCGGCTACGAACTGATGACCGAGAAGCAATTGCTGAAAGCGCTCAAGCGCATCGAGAAGGAAATGTACAACTGCGCCAAAAACCTGGAATTCGAGAAGGCGGCGCAGCTGCGCGACCAGCTCAAGGCGCTGAAGGAAAAATTCTACGGTGCGGTGATGCCGGATGAACTGGAAGATGCTGCCTGAACTGGCGGCATCAGCTATTAACTTCCTTAATATGCCCCATTAAAAAAATTGTATCGTCAAATAGGGCAAACCTCACTAGCCTGCAACTTCGGTTTTGCACCAATTCAAAGGAGGAGTCAAAAATGGCAGTTATTGATCGCGTACTGGTAGGCGAATCGCTGGTAGGTGACGGCAACGAAGTTGCCCACATCGACCTCATCATCGGGCCGCGCGGCAGCGCAGCGGAAGAAGCCTTCTGCCGCACCCTGACCGACCAGAAGCAAGGCGTCAACGGTCTGCTGGCGGTGGTAGCCCCCAACCTCATGACCAAGCCGGCGACGGTGATGTTCAACAAGGTCACCATCAAGGGTGCCAAGCAAGCG
>VEPA01000099.1 GCA_012026675.1 Betaproteobacteria bacterium
ATGGAAGACGCCTGGAACCTCGCGCGCAAGGAACTCGGCACCCTGCCGCGCGCGGTGAATTTCATCTCCGGGCCGTCGCGCACCGGCGATATCGAGCAGCCCATCGTGCTCGGCGCGCATGGACCGTATCGCGTTCATCTGGTGATCGTGGAGGGCTGACATGCGGCGCCTGCTGGCACTGCTGGCGCTGTTGTTCGCCGTGATGCCGGCGCCGACTTTTGCCCAGATCGGCGATGAAGTCCTGCCGCCGGTATTCGTCGAAACCCTGCTCGAACTGCCCGACGATGCAGCGGAGGCGGCCAAGTCGGGCAAGCGCCTGCTGCTGTATTTTGCCCAGGTCGGCTGCCCCTACTGCAAGGAGCTGATGCAGACCAGTTTCACGCAGAAGACCATCGTGGACAAGGTGGCGAAACATTTCCTGCCGATCGCCTTCAACCTGTTCGGTGACCGCGAAGTGACCTGGTTCGATGGCAAGGTTCGCAGCGAAAAGGAGTTTGCCAGATTTCTCAAGGTGCAATTCACGCCGACGATCCTGCTGCTCGACGAGAAGGGCAACATCATCGCGCGCATCAACGGCTATTATCCGCCGCATCGCTTCTCCGCGGCACTGGACTATTCGGTGAAACGCCTGGAAAACAAGCTGCCGTTCGCCGAGCACATGAAGGCCGTGCCGCAAGCCGGCGCCAGCGCCACGCTGCACGATGAACCTTTCTTCATGAAGCCGCCCTTCAACCTGGCGCGCAGGCCGGGAGGCAAAGCGCTGGCGGTGCTGTTCGAGACGCGCCATTGCGCTCCCTGCGACGAGTTGCACCAGGAAGGCTTCAAGCTCGACAAGGCGCTGGCGGCGATTTCACAGCTCGATGTCGCGCGTTTTTCGCTGTCGGGCCACGAAACGCTGACCACGCCGGATGGGCGCGGCACGACCGCGGAAGCCTGGGGCCGGGAGCTCAGGATCAGCTACACGCCAAGCGTCGTGTTCTTTGACGACAGAGGCAAGGAAGTGTTTCGTCTCGAAGCCTACCTGCGTCCCTTCCACTTCACCTCGTCCTTCGAGTATGTCGCCAGCGGTGCCTATCGCAAGGAACCGGAGTTTCAGCGCTTCCTGCAGAACAAGGCCGAACACATGAAACAGGCCGGCGAGAAGCTCGATCTGTGGCGCTGAACCAGGATCGCCGTGCTACCTGGCGGCGGCAATGCCCTTCCGGCGCAAGACCTCCCCGGTCATTTCCTTGTAGTGCTCGCGCGTTCCCGACTCGACCGTGGAACGGGCCAGACCCAGCGGCAGCGCCGTATCCGGCACCGCTTCCGCCACATAGTGAATGCGCGTCAGGCCGGCGTCCGATTCCAACCGGGTCGTGCTGTCCATGCGTTTCATGTTTCCTTCGAGGAAGCGCGATTCGAATTTGTCGAAGGGGGTCAGTGTCAATTCACGGACCGTCTTGAACTCGAAAGTGAAAGGTCCGAAGCCGGCCTTGCCTGTTTGCGCCACCCGCAGGACGTTGCCGTTGCGGGCAAGCACCTTGCTCGACGAGACGCTGGAGATGTAGCGCGGCAGATTTTCGAAGTCGGTCAGCACATCCCACACTTCCCGGGTGCTGGCCGGGATGACTACCTCGGCCTTGGTGTGGATTACCCCGTCCTTGATCTCGACATTCACCAAGGGTTCGCTGCCGGCATCGGGCGTCGCGGGCCACGCCATCCCGGCGGAAAGTGCAAGCAGCAGCAAGGCGGCAAGCCGGTTCATTTTGTTGCTCCTCTCCAGTGTTTTTCAAGTTCGATGATGCCCATGGCCGCCAGGGCGATGACGGCGATTTCTACCCAGGCGCGGGCGTCGATCGGCGCTGTGGAGAATGCGGCGTTGAGCGGTGCCCAGTAGGTGATCGCCAACTGTAGCAGGAGCTGCAGGCCGGCACCCCACCAGACCCATGGATTCGAGAAGGCCGACATGGCGCTGACCGGCAGGCGCAGCGAGCGGCAGTTGAAGAGGTAAACGATCTCGATCGCGACGAACACGTTCATCGCAATGCTGCGCGCTTCCGCCATGGCCTGGCCGCGCTCCAGCGCCAGCAGGAACATGCCGAAGGAACCAGCCAGCATCAGGATGCCGACCAGCACCACGCGCTCGATCAGGATGGCGTCGAGCACGGCAGCGTCGGGCGGTCGCGGTGGGCGGTACATGATGCCGCGCTCGGCCGGCTCGAAGGCCAGTGGCAGGCCAAGCAGCACGGCCGTGGTCATGTTGATCCAGAGGATTTGCAGCGGCGTGATCGGCAAGGTCACTCCGGCGATGATGGCGGCAAGGATCACCAGGCCTTCGCCGAAGTTGGTCGGCAGGGTCCAGCTGATGAACTTCACCAGGTTGTCGTAGATGCCGCGGCCTTCCTCGACGGCCGCTTCTATGGTGGCGAAGTTGTCGTCGGTCAGCACCATGGCCGCCGCCTCCTTGGCGACGTCGGTGCCGCCCAGGCCCATGGCGATGCCGATGTCGGCCTGCTTCAGCGCCGGGGCGTCGTTTACGCCGTCCCCGGTCATGGCGACTACCTCGCCCTGAGCCTGCAGCGCGCGTACCAGGCGCAGCTTCTGCTCCGGTTCAACCCGGGCGAACACATCGCCGCGGGCGACCGCCGCCTGCAGCGCATCATCGTCGAGTTGCGCCAGGTCGCGTCCGCTCAGTACCTCGGCGCCGTCGCCATCGCGGGCGATGCCGATCTGCGCGGCGATCGCCCGCGCCGTGACGGCATGGTCGCCGGTGATCATTTTCACCTTGATGCCCGCCGCATGGCAGGTACGCACCGAAGCGATGGCCTGCTTGCGCGGCGGGTCCATCATGGCGGCCAGGCCGAGAAAAGTCAGGCCTGCATCAAGTGCCTGTTCCGTGAGTGCGCTGCCGGCTGCAACCCGACGCCGCGCCATGGCCAGCAGGCGCAGGCCGCGCGCAGCCATGGCCGCCGCTGCACTGGCAATCAATTCACGGCTGGCGGCATCGAGTGCAACTTCGTGGCCACTGGACGCAAGCTGCATTTCGCAAGCCGGGAGGATCTTCTCGATGGCGCCCTTGGCATAAAGTGTCGGTCGGCCTTCCACCTCGTGCAGCGTGGCCATGGTCTGGCGCACGGCATCGAATGGCAGTTCATCCTGGCGCGGGAACAGGTGGCGCAGCGTGTTTTCATCGAGGCCGGCCTTACGCGCCGCCACCAGCAGCGCGATTTCGGTCGGGTCGCCGGCGTGTTGCCAGCGCCGACTTTCAAACACCAGTGTCGCATCGTTGCACAGCGCCCCCGCGATCAGCGCTTCACGCAGCGCGGAGCCGGGTTCGCCACCGCTCAAGGCGCCTTCCGGCGCATAGCCGTGGCCCTCGACAGTGACGCAGGCTCCGCCGGCCCACAACTCGGTGACGGTCATCGCGTTTTCGGTCAGCGTGCCGGTCTTGTCCGAACAGATCACCGTAGTACTGCCCAGGGTTTCAACTGCAGGCAGGTGGCGGATGATGGCGCGCCGCCTGGCCATGCGGTTGACGCCGATGGCCAGGGTGATGGTCATCGCCGCCGGCAGGCCCTCGGGGATGGCGCCCACGGCCAGCGCCACGGCGGCCATGAGCATGGCGTTCCAGGCTTCGCCGCGCCAGACGCCGATGACGAAGGTCAATGCGGCCAGGCCGAGGATGACCCAGAGCAGCAGGCGGGCGAATTCGGCCATCTTCCTGGTCAGCGGCGTGGCCATTTCCGGCGCGGCGGAAATAAGTTGCGCGATGCGCCCGGTTTCGGTCGCGGCGGCGGTGGCGACGATGAGGCCATGACCTTGGCCGGCGACCGCCATGGTGCCGGCATAAGCCATGTTGCGCCGGTCGGCGAGCAGGGTGTCGGCGGGGAGGGGATCGGTGTGCTTGTCGATCGGCGCCGCTTCGCCGGTCAGCGCCGCCTCGATGGTGCGCAACTGTTTGCCGGAAAGGATGCGCAAGTCGGCCGGCACCTTGTCACCGGCGGCCAGCCAGACCACGTCGCCCGGTACCAGGTGCGCCGCATCCAAGCGGCGGCGGCGGCCCGAGCGGACCACGGTGGTTTCGGTGGCGACGGCGCGGGCCAGTGCCGCCAGCGCATGCTCGGCCTTGCCTTCCTGTATGAAGCCGATGAAGGCGTTGACGATCACCACGCCGAATATCACGGAAGTATCGACCCACTCGCCGAGGGCGCCGGTTACAACACCGGCGGCGATCAGCACCAGCACCAGCGGCTGGGTGAACTGGGCGCCGAGACGGGACAACGCACTGCGCCGGGGCGCTGCGCGCGGCCGATTGGGACCGTGCCGCGCCAGGCGGGCAGCCGCTTCTTCCTCGCTCAGCCCCTGCCCCGGATCAACGGCATGGTGACTGGCGGCATCGGCCGTGGAGAGGGCGTGCCAGTGAACGACGGGCGTTATTACCGGATTTACCGGAGTTCCGGGTGTTTCGGATGTCATTGCGGCGTCGAGCTTTCATCAGACTGACGCGGTACCGTGTCAGGCGGCCGGAGATTCTCCGAGCGGCAAGGTAATGGTAACCGCGATACCCGATCCGCTGTCGGGCGTGGCGATCGTCAGTCGGCCCTGGTGCAGTTCCACGATGCGCTTGACGATGGATAGTCCGAGGCCGCTGCCCTGGGATGATGAAAAGTCGGCGTTGGCACCACGGTAAAAGCGTTGCTGGACGTGCTCGAGTTCGGCGGCGTCGATGCCGCGCCCGTTGTCGCTTACCGTCAGCACGGCCTGGGTGCCCTGCAAAGCAATGGAAACTTCGACCTGTGTGCCGCCGCCGTGACGCAGGGCATTGTCGACCAGGTTGCGCAGCAAGACCTGCAGCAGCAGGGCATCGCCGCGCACCCAGGCTTCGTCGTCGCGCAGTGCCAGGTCGCAGCCACGCTCGATGGCGTCGCCGGCGCTCATGGCCAGGACTTCTTCGGCGACCTGGCGCAGGGCGACGTCCTGCATCGGGTGCGGCGTGCCGGCATCGAGCCGCGCCAGGGTCAGCAACTGCACCACCAGATGCGTGGCGCGGTCGCATCCGACGAGAATTTGCGTCAGCGCGTGGCGCCGCTCCGTGTCATCGACCGAGGCCAGCGCCACCTGCGCCTGCGCCTTGAGCGCGGCCAGCGGCGTGCGCAGTTCGTGGGCCGCGTCGGCGGTGAAGCGGCGCTCGTTTTCCAGTGAGCGCATGATGTCGGCGAACAGGCTGTTGAGCCGCGTCACCAGCGGCGCGACTTCAGCAGGCAGGGACTCAAGCGGCAGCGGGTCGAGGCGGTCGGGACCGCGAGCCGCGACATCGCGCGCGAGCTGGCGCAAGGGGGGCAGCGCGAAACCGATGGCAATCACCAGCAGCAAGGCCAGCGCCGGCAGGGCGTATAGCAGTGGCTTGAGCAATTGCCTGGCAATCTTGTCCGCGATCTGATTGCGCTCCTTGACAAAGTGGGCGGCGCTGGTGCTCGGCGGGTGGGCCAGCAGTTCCTTCAGTTCATGACGGGCTGTACGCCAGGTGTGGAAAGCGGTCAGCAGCCAGACGAGGGCGACGGCCAGCAGCGTTAGCCCGACCAGTCGGGTGCGCAGCGACAGCGGACGCTTCATGGCGGGCTTCCAGTTCTGGCGACGACGTACCCGATGCCGCGCAGGGTGCGGATAGTGTCCGCCCCGAGCTTGCGCCGCAGATGATGGATGTACACCTCGACCGTGTTGCTGCCGATTTCATCGCCCCAGGCGTAGAGGTGCTGTTCCAGCTGGACGCGTGAAAGGGCGCGTCCGGATTGCTGCATCAGGGCATGCAACAGGGCATACTCCTTGGCCGAGAGTTCGACCTCCAGTCCCTTGCATGTCACCCGCCGCGTTGCGGGATCGAGCGTGACATCGGCGGTGGCAAGCACGGGAGACGCCTGCCCGCCGGCCCGACGCAGCAGGGCGCGCAGGCGTGCCGCCAGTTCGCCAAGGTCGACCGGCTTGACCAGGTAATCGTCGGCCCCGGCATCAAGGCCGCGGATGCGATCATCCACGGTGTCGCGCGCGGTGAGGATCAGGACGGGCAGGGTCTTCTGCTTTGCCCGCAGACGGCGCAGCACGTCCAGGCCATCCATGCGCGGCAGTCCGAGGTCGAGGACAACCGCCGCATAGTCCTCGGTCATCAGGGCGGTCTCGGCGCCGATCCCGTCCCTGACCCAGTCGACCGCGTAGTCCGCCTGGCGCAGGCCAACCTGAAGCGCGTCGCCGAGCAGGGCATCATCTTCAACCAGCAGGATTCTCATGGGCCGAATTACGGATCTTCTTCCAGCCGGTAATCATCGCCAGTACGAGATTCTCCTGGTGCAGCCAGCTGCTGACGATGACGCCGGCAATGTGAATGACGACTATCGCCATCATGCCATTGGAAGCGCCTTCGTGCAGTTCTTCCATGAAGTGGCCGCCGATGTCCTCGTAGGTGGCCCAGCCGCTGGCGGCGGCGATGATGCCGAAGCCCAGCAGCAGGAAGATGGCGACCGCGCCGGCCGGGTTGTGGCCGACATGGTGCTGGGGCCTGCCCTTGATCAGGGACTTGATGTAGTCGATGAGCTTGCGCGGCGTCGGCAGGAATTCGGCGAAGCGCGAATAGCCGCCGCCGACGAATCCCCATAGCAGGCGAAAGGCGATCAGCCCGGCCAGGGTGTAGCCCGCGGCGACATGGATGTCACGCAATTTTTCGGATTCCGCGGTGAGGAAGGCGATAAGGAAACTCGCCACCAGCGACCAGTGGAAGATTCGCGTCGGCAGGTCCCAGACGCGGATCGGTTGGGTATCGGTGCTCATGGTTGTCCTCACTTGGGAATACGGACCGAGTGTTCGCTGTAGTTGCCCGTCGCGGCCTGTGCGTGGCATGCCGTACAGTTGGCCGGGCTCTTGATCGAGGCGCGCTTGAAGGTCGCGGCGGATATCTCGCGATGCTTCTTTTCAAAGCGTGCGGTTTCGGTAATGCGCAGCAGCGGCTGGCTGCCCGCATCGCGTGTGGTGCCCGTCTTGCGCCCGCCCGCGTTGGCGACCAGAAAGTCGGTGATGGCGGCACGGCGCTTTTCGTCGAGGCTGGCATCGCTGCCGAAGTGTTTCGACAGGCCGTTCATCAGGGCGCGCCAGGAATCGGCATGCAGCATTTGCGGCGGGTAGGCCATGTGACAGGAAGTGCATTCCGCCTCGAACGCAGGATTCTTCGGCACGCTGTAGTTGTCGGCGTGGGCTGGCAGCACGAGGACGGCAAGCAGTAGTGGAAGGACGATGAGCTTCTTCATGATGGGCTCCCGATTACTTCTGGGCCAGCAGCCAGGCCATGACGTCGGCTTTTTCCTGGGCGCTGCAGGTTCGGTTGAGGGTGTCATTGCAATTGCGGCGGAACCACTTGTCGACTTTTGCCGCATCGGTAAAGCGCTCGGCATTTGCCGCTGGCGCCAACGGGTTAATCGGCTTGTCGGTTTTGGCGTGACGGCCGGCCTGCATCGGGCGCTCGGTGTGGCAGGAGGAACAGCTCCACTCGCCGCCCTGTTTGGTGGTGAAGAAGCGCGCGCCGCGCTCGGCCGAAGCCGTGCTTCCCGCTTCCTTTTCGAAACGCGTCAGGAAGTCGCGCGGGGTTTCGGCGTGTACGGTTGCGGCGAAGAGTAGTGCTGCAATGGCGAGAGTGCGTCGCATGGGAATCTCCATGAAATTGGTATGGAACGGATCATGGAGGGACGTGCTTAAAACGGCCTTAAGGCCGACGCAGGTCGGCCTACTTCTTTGGCGTGTCGTAGAAATCGCGCAGCGATGCGTAGCGTGCGGCCCGCGCCGCACGCACGTGGAGGATGGCTTTCTTCATCGGGATGCCGGCCTGCACCAGCGTTTCGGCAGCGATCAGCAGGCTGCTTTCGAGGACTTCCGGAATCACTTCAGTTGCTCCGGCGGCCTTGAGGCGGGCGACATCCTTGTCATCGGCCGTGCGCACCACGATGGGGATTTCCGGCCGTGTGCCGCGCACGATGTGCAGCACGCGTTCCGCCGAATGTGCGTCCGCATAGCTGACGACCACGGCGCGGGCTCGGGAAATGCCAGCCGCCTGCAGCACCTCGCGCCGGTCGGCATTGCCGAAGACGGCGTTGATGCCCTGCGCGCGGGCGTCACTGATGCGCTGCGGGTCGACGTCGAGGGCAATGAAGGGAATGTTCTCGATCACGAGAAATTCGGCGATGCGCTGGCCGGTGCGCCCGTAGCCGCAGATCACCACATGTTGGCCCAGGTCGAGGCTATGCACGGCGATGTTGTGGATCACCGTGGCCTTGTGCGCCCAGTCGCCGCGTCCCAGGTCGCCGGACAGCCGCGCGGCGCGCTCGATCAGGAAGGGCGCGATGAACATCGACAGCAGCATGGCCGACAGCGTGATCTGGAACACGCTGGTGCTGATCAGTTGCAGCTGGTGGGCGAGCTGAATCAGGACCAGGCCGAACTCGCCGGCCTGCGCCAGCTGCGCGGCGGTGCGCAGGCTCGCGACCAACGGTGTCTTCGTCACCCGCGTGATCAGCAGCATGACCGCGGCCTTGCCGCCAACCAGCAGCATCACGGCGAGCACCAGCTTGTGGGCATTGGCCAGCACGTACTGAAGGTCGAGCATCATGCCGATGGTGACGAAGAAGAGGCCGAGCAGGATGTCGCGAAACGGCCGGATGTCGGCCTCGACGTGGTGGCGATAGGATGTCTCGGAAATCAGCATGCCGCCGACGAAGGCGCCCAGCGCCAGCGACAGGCCGCTTTGAGCGGTAAGGAAGGACAGGCCGACGACGATCCACAGCGTGGTGAGCACCAGCAGTTCGTTCGAACGCACTCGTGCCACGGCATCGAGAATGCGCCCCATCAGCCTTTTTCCGAGCCAGACCAGCAATGCGAGGACGGCCACGGCCTCCGTCGCTGCCACCGCCAGCGAGCGCAGCAGATCTTCGCCGGAGCTGGCCAGCGCCGGCAGCAGGATCAGGCAAGGCGCCACGGCGAGATCCTGGAACAGCAGCACGCCCATGGTCTGTCGCCCCGAACGGGAGTGCAGGTCGAGGCGGTCGGAAAGCATTCTGGCCACGATCACGGTGGAGGACATTGCCACCGCCAGTCCCGTGGCGATGCCGCTTTTCCAGTCCTGGCCGTAGGCCAGCACCGTCACCAGGCCGGTGCCCAGCGCCGTCAGCGTCATCTGTGACAGGCCGAAGCCGAACACCATGGAGCGCATGGCCTGCAGGCGTTTCAGGCTGAACTCGAGGCCGATCGAGAACATGAGAAAGACGAGGCCGAACACGGCGAAGTTCTGCACTTCGGTGCTTTCCGCCAGCAAGCCAAGTCCGTGGGGGCCCAGCGCCATGCCGATGGTCAGATAGGCAAGCATGCTCGGCAGCCGCAAACGGCGAACCAGTGCTACGGCGACTACGGCAGCAGTGAGCAGGACAAGGATGGAGATCAGCTGCGAGTGCATGGAAGAATCATAACGCCGGCATGCAGCTAGGCGGGTGGCATGGGTAAAATGCGGCACCCTTGATTGCAGCGTCATCTTCCATGACCGACACAGTTTCGCAACGCCGTCTGCGCTACGGCGAGTTTCTTAGTGCCGTCCGCGTCAAGCAGCGGCGGGTGAGCTACAAGGATGTGCATGCCGATGCCGGCAGCAGGCCACGGACACGCAGCCTGCGCCTGGTCGACGTGCATCGGCTGCTGACGCCTTATGTCAGCGTGCGTTTCTTGGAGCAGTTGCGTGCGGTCGTGCCGCTGGCCCTGTTCCTTGCGCTGTTCCAGATTGCCGCACTGCGCGCCGATGTGCAGGAAGGCGAACTGATCACCTTCGGCATGCTGGCGGTGATGCTCGGCCTGATGCTGTTCATGGATGGCGTCAAGTACGGCCTTATGCCCTTCTCGGAGAACATCGGATTCAATCTGCCAAATCGGACGACGCCTGCCGTGGTGCTGGGCTTCGCCTTTCTTTTGGGCGGCATTGCGACCTTCGCCGAGCCGGCGATCGGCGCCTTGCGCGCGGCGGGTAGCGGCGTCGATCCGCTGCGTGCGCCCTGGTTGCATTTGCTGCTGACGCGCTACCCCGACCGGCTGGTACTGGCGGTCGGCATCGGAGTCGGTCTTGCCGTAGTGGTTGGCATGCTGCGCTACTTTTTTGCCTGGCGCATGAAGACGCTGGTGATCGCCACCCTGCTGCCCTGCCTGGCGCTAACGGTATATGCCGGGCTCGATCCGCGCCTGGCGCCAATCATAGGCCTGGCCTGGGATTGCGGCGCGATCACCACTGGGCCGGTGACCGTGCCCCTGGTGCTGGCGCTGGGCATTGGCGTCGCCGCGGCCGCCGGCCAGGAGGACAACCCGCTGGCCGGATTCGGCATCGTGACCCTGGCTTCGCTGTTCCCGGCCTTTGCGGTGATGCTGGTTGGCATCGGACTGGTGGCCGAAGTACCGGACCCCGCCCTGTTGCCGCCAATAGTAGGCGCTGGCGACACGGCGGCATGGTGGGACCAGACGCCTGTCGCCGAACTGATCGCCGCGCTGCGCGCCATCGCCCCCCTGGTGCTGTTGCTGTGGCTGGCGCAGCGCTTTCTGGTCGGCGAGGCGGTCAAGCAGCACAACATCATCGCCTACGGCGTGGTGGTGGCGGTGCTGGGCATGGCCTTGTTCAATCTCGGCCTCAGCATTGGCCTGATCCCGCTCGGCAACCAGGCCGGAGCGACGGTGCCGGCTGCTTTCAGCGCGGCCGACGGCGCTGCGTTGTATTCCTACCCGGTCGGCATCGGCGTGGCTCTGCTGTTTGCGATCATCCTGGGTTACGGCGCTACGGTGGCAGAGCCGGCATTGAATGCGATGGGCGTCACCGTCGAAAACCTCACCGACGGCGCCTTCCCCAAGCAGTTGCTGATTCAGGCCGTGGCCGTGGGCGTGGCGCTCGGCATCGCCCTGGGCGTAGCCAAGATCATTTTCGACTGGTCGATGCTGCCCCTGTTGCTAGGCGGTTACATCCTGGCCTTGGTCGGTACGCTTTGGTCCAGTGAAGAATACGTGGCGCTGGCCTGGGACAGTGCCGGGGTCACTACCGGTCCGGTAACGGTGCCCCTGGTGCTGGCGCTTGGTCTTGGCTTGGGTCAGGCGGTGGGTGCAGCGGAGGGCTTCGGCATTCTGGCCATGGCTTCGTTCGGACCCATAGTCTCGGTATTGCTGGTGGGCGTCTGGATTCGCAGGCGCACCGAAATCGCCGCGCAGCGGGAAAGCTAGACATGAAACAACGTGACGAAATCGTGGTCCTGACGGATGCCGTACTGATTACCTGCATCGTGCAGCGCGGGGTGGCCGATGCCGTGGTCGACGCAGCGACGGAAGCCGGCGCACAGGGCGCGACGATCTTTTACGCACGCGGTACCGGCGTGCGGCAGAAGCACCTCGGCGTGCTCGGTATCACCGTGAACGCCGAAAAGGAAGTGATCTACATCGTTGCGCCGTCCGATCACGCCGATCACATCTTCGAGCGTGTCTATGTCGCCGCCAAGCTGGACACGCCGGGCATGGGCATGATCTACATGGCGCTGTTGGAAAAGATGGCGACCTATGTACCGCCCGAAGTCGCGGCGCGATTCGGCCGTCATGACTGAGCCCGTCGAACTGCCGCCGCTACGCGGCGACTACAAGGTCATTACCTGCGTAATGCCGGCCGGGCGCGGCGCCGCGGTGATGGAAACCCTGCGCCGCGAGCAGGGCGTGGTTAGCGCCAGTGTTCATCATGCGCGCGGCATCGGCACCCACAGCCTGCGGCATCGCGTCTATTCGGACGAGAAACAGGTACTGACCGCGGTGGTCGCCGCCGAGCATGGCGATGCCGTGTTCGAATTGATCTACTTCGCCGCCGGCATCAATGCACCGCACGCCGGCATGGTGATGATGGGCCATGCCTTTCGCGCGGCGGGGACGGCGCTCCTGCCGCTGGTCGTGGAAGACGTGCAGTAGGTCCGGTACCGACTTCGCGGTACCGGCGTAGCGGAGGGGAACAGCGGGTAAAATTGGCGGATCTTCAATAGTCGGCGCCGGCGAGACGGTGCCTCGCCCGCCGCTCCATGATTTCCGACGGCAATACCGAAGAGATTTTTCGCCGAGCACGCCTGTCGATCGGCATAGCGCTGCTCGCCTTCGCCGCGATCATGGTTGTCGGTACTGTGGGCTACAAGTATCTCGGCGGTGCCGACACCGGTTGGGTCGATGCCCTCTACATGACCTTCCTGATGGTCGCCACGATCGGCTACGGTGCCGGCGTGGAGATCTGGCACCGGCCGGATGCGCAAGTCTTCACCATGGCGGTCTCGTTTTCCGGCATCGCCGTGATGACCTATTTCTTTTCAAGCGTGACGGCCATCGTTCTGGCCAGCGATTTCGACAAGTCGATGCGGAGACGGCGGATGGAAAAGATGATGAAGAAGCTGCACGGGCACTACATTGTTTGCGGCTTCGGCCGCGTCGGCCGCAATGTTGCACAGGAACTCGAGGCCACTAACCGCCACTACATCGCCATCGACGAAAAACTCGAACAGCTGGAGGCGCAGGCCGAGAAGAAGCCCGGCCTGCTCTACATTCACGGCGACGCGGTGGACGATGACGTGCTCTTCGAGGCGAACATCGTTGATGCCCATGGCGTTTTCGCCGTCACCGGCGATGACAGCCGCAACCTGATGATCGCCCTTACTGCCAAGCAACTGGCGCCCGGGGTGCGTGTCGTCGCGCGCTGCAACGATATGCGCAACGTCGAGAAGATGCGCAAGGCGGGGGCCGACGCCATCGTCTCGCCCAACTTCACCGGCGGCATGCGCATCGCCTCGGCGATGATCCGGCCGCACGTGGTGTCCTTCCTCGACGAGATGCTGCGCGCCGATCACAAGCTGCGCATCGAGGAAGTCGAGGTGCCGAAGAATTTTGTGCCCATGGCCCTGGGTGGCCTGAGCCTCCAGGGAGCCGGCTACATCCTGCTTGCCGTGCGCACACGCGGTGACTGGGTGTTCAATCCTCCCGCCGACTTCCTCCTTGAGCCCGGCCACACCTTGATCGCGATGGCATCGCCGCACGGCCGATTCGAGATCGAGACGGCGCTTTTCCCGCGGGACGACTGATCAGCGGGCCTGGATGGGGCGTCCTGTGGTTATGAAAAGCAGGGTACGCGCTTCGCGAATATCCGCATGCAAGGCTTCCACCAGAGGTGGATTGATTGGTTTGTCGGCAACCCAGTCGATGATGAAATTGGCCCCCGAACCACCGGAGGAATCCGAGCGCGGCAGGTAGAGTTCGTAGGTTCCGAATGGCAGAATCACGTGCGGCTTGGGCAGAAACTCGCGCAAAAGCTTGCCCTCGGTATCGTAGTAGCGTGCGCTGACGACCTTCATGCCGGTCGCGGGGTCGGTGCTGCGAATGCTGATATGGGCTGATACGAGGGTTTGCGAGGGTTTGCCGGTTTTTGGATTCACCTCGCCGTGATAGATGTGGGAATAAATCGGCAGGTAGAGTGACTGACCGGCGGCAAGCGGCAGCATGCCCTGCGCTGCGGCGAACCCGTACAGGCAGAACAGCGCGACGGCCAGAAGCTGGCGGGCAAGCAAGCGCACTGTGGATCTCCCTCGAAATGACATGGGCACGACTATAACTGATCCATGCCTGGCGCGGCCTTCACTATAATGTCCAGGGTGCTTGCGGCGTGATACATCAAGATCAAGAGCCACGCTGTCAGCGCATGAGCGTCCGCTTCGGCCGCGAAAGGAGGAAAAATGCAACTCACGCTGATCTTTGGCATCGCGTTCGCCGTTGCCGCGGTGGCCTTTGCCCTGCAGAACAATGTGCCGGTGACGGTCAACCTGTTCTTCTGGCGCTTTGACAGTTCACTGGCGATGGTCCTGCTGCTGGCGATCGGCCTGGGCGCGATCATCGCCGGACTGGTGTCCTCGCCAGCCGTCATCAGGGGACAGTGGGCGGCTGCGCGTTTGCGCCGCCAGGTGGCTGCGCTCGAGGGTGACAAGGCGAACCTGACGCAGCGTGTCGGCATACTGGAGGCTGAGTTGCAGCGGGTGGCTCCGTCGGTTGCAGTTGCGCCGGAGCAAGCCAGGCCCTACGTCGGGCTGAAGACGCTGCTGACGTCCGGCGGCAAGCCAGGCTCCGAGCCGGCGGCGTGATCCTGCCGCGCCCGCAGATGATGCGGGGGCCGATTTGGTGAGCTACTTGACGGCCGTTATCGGGCAGTGGGCCAGAGAAAACACGTCTCTGGCCACCGAACCCATGAGTGCGGTAACAAGCTTGTTGCTGCCACGCAGACCTATTACGATGGCATCGCACTGGCGCTCATTGGCGATGCGGGCGATGGTTTCGGCGACAGGGCCGAGCGCCACCTGGGGTTCATAGGCGACACCGGCGGCGTCGAGCAATGCCCGTGCTGCAGCCAGGGCATCGCCACCACGGGCTTCCTGCATGGCTTCGATTTCGCGCTGCGGCATGTGGCCCAGCACTTCCGGCGCATCGATCGGCGGCTGGACATTCAGCAGCAGGATCTCGCAAGCGATGCTGTTCTTTGCCAGCAGGATAGCGTGCCGGGCGACGCGCTCGGAATGCTCGGAACCATCGACCGGAAGCAGAATTCTCATGGCTGGACTTTCACTTTTCAAATGATGATCCAGTTTAGCGTATTCCGCTGCGGATGCCTCTCTGTGGCGGCTGGGGCAGGGTTGTCCACAGGTTCCGGGAGCACGGCTCAGGCTCGACAGGCTGCTACAATCCGCGAACAAAAACAATCGGAGTGGGAGATGAGAGCTTTGCATCGAGCGAATACGTCCTTGCCGACGGGGGAGCGTTTGCTGGCGCTGATCGGCATGCTGCTGGCGGCGTCCGCGGTGCAGGCGGCGGATGGCGTATTGACGTCGCCGACCGTGTTCGGCATCCCAGTCGATTTCATCCTGTTTGGCGCCACCTTGCTCGGCGTCGCACTGTTCCATCACTATGTGCTGCAGGTGGCGCTGACGGGTCTGGCCACCATCACGATCTACAAGGTGCTATTCACCGGTTTCAAGACCGGGGCAGGCATTGCCGGCTTCGGCGTGCATATGGCGCATGAATGGGTGCTGCTGGCCAACCTGCTTGGCCTGCTGGTCGGCTTCGCCCTGCTGGCGCGCCACTTCGAGGACAGCGGGGTGCCCGAGGTGTTGCCCAAGTTGCTGCCCGAGGGCTGGATGGGTCCGTTCATGCTGCTGGTGATCATCTTCGTGCTGTCGGGTTTCCTCGACAACATCGCAGCGGCCCTGATCGGTGCCACAGTGGCGGCCAGCGTGTTCAAGCGCAAGGTGCATATCGGCTATCTCGCCGCCATCGTCGCGGCGTCGAACGGCGGTGGCGCCGGCTCGGTGGTCGGCGACACGACCACCACCATGATGTGGCTGGACGGCGTCAGCCCGCTCGAGGTGCTCGAGGCCTATGTTGCGGCCGGCGTCGCGCTGGTGGTGTTCGGCATTCCGGCGGCCTTGCTGCAGCACAAACACATGGCGATCACCCGCGATTTCCAGGCTGCGCACCATATCGACTGGGCACGGGTCGGCATCGTCGTCTTCATCCTCGTCGCCGCCATTGTCACCAACGTCACGGTGAACCTCAAGTTTGCCGCCGCAGCCGAGCACTTTCCCTTCCTCGGTGCTGCGATCTGGGTGGCACTGCTGGTGGCAGTGCCGCTGCGCAAGCCCGAGTGGAGCCTGGTCCCGGGCGCCTTCAAAGGCTCGGTGTTCCTGCTTTCGCTGGTGACTTGCGCATCGATGATGCCGGTTGAAAGTCTGCCGCCGGCTTCCTGGCCTTCAGCGCTGGCGCTTGGCTTCATTTCCGCCGTGTTCGACAACATTCCCCTGACTGCGCTGGCCTTGAAGCAGGGCGGTTACGACTGGGGCTTCCTCGCCTATGCCGTCGGCTTCGGCGGCTCGATGCTGTGGTTCGGTTCCTCGGCCGGCGTCGCGGTGGCCAATCTCTTCCCCGAGGCCAGGTCGGTCGGACAGTGGTTGCGCCACGGCTGGTTCATTGCCATCGGATATGTCGTCGGCTTTTTCGCTCTGCTGTCGATTCTCGGTTGGCATCCGCACGAGCGGGTCAAGGAGGGGGTGCCCGCCTCGGCCCTTGTCGAGAAGCTCAAGACTCGGCAGGGCGAAGATGCTTCGGCGCCGAACTCCCCGTCCCCTCCGGCGCCAGTCGGCGCCCCGGGCTACCAATAGTTACCGGCCGTTCCGGGCGCCGGACTCTTGAACTTTCCG
The DNA here is from genome assembly GCA_012026675.1 of Betaproteobacteria bacterium. Lineage (GTDB taxonomy): Bacteria > Pseudomonadota > Gammaproteobacteria > Burkholderiales > Rhodocyclaceae > Sulfuritalea. The sequence goes on from VEPA01000099.1 coordinate 16,287, forward strand.
GGACTTGCCGCATCTATGCTGGCGAACGCGCGAAAATCGCGCTACTGTCCATCGTGTATTTCTTTGGAGATAGGTAAATGAAACGCATCATGTTGTTTATCGTGACCAACCTCGCCGTGATGCTGGTGCTGTCCATCGCCGCCAGCGTGCTGGGGGTGAACCGGTACCTGACGGCCAACGGCCTCAACATGGGCACGCTGCTCGTCTTCGCCGGCATCATGGGCTTTGGCGGCGCCTTCATTTCGCTCGCTATGTCGAAGATGATGGCGAAGTGGTCCACCGGCGCGCGCATCATCGACAGCCCGTCGACCTCGACCGAGTTCTGGCTGGTCGAGACCGTTAGGAAGCAAGCGGAAAAGGCCGGCATCGCGATGCCTGAAGTCGCCATCTACGAAGGCGAGCCGAATGCCTTCGCCACGGGGCCCTCGCGCAACAATGCGTTGGTCGCCGTATCCACCGGCCTGTTGCAGGGCATGAGCAGGGAGGAAGTTGAAGCCGTGCTGGCGCACGAGGTCAGCCACGTCGCCAACGGCGACATGGTGACACTGACGCTGATCCAGGGCGTGGTCAATACCTTTGTCATCTTCCTGTCGCGGGTCGTCGGCTACCTGGTCGACAGCTTCCTGCGCCGTGGCGACAGCCAGTCCTCCGGTCCGGGCGTCGGCTACATGGTTACAGTGTTTGTCTGCGACCTTCTGTTCGGCGTGCTTGCAAGCATCATCGTCGCCTGGTTCTCGCGCCAGCGTGAGTTCCGCGCCGATGCGGGCGCCGCCGGCCTGATGGGGACGCCGCGGCCGATGATTTCCGCGCTGCAGCGCCTCGGCGGCATGGCGGTCGAGCCCCTGCCCAAGAGCCTGGCGAGTTCAGGCATCGCCGGCGGGGCCGGTTTCATGTCGCTGTTCGCCAGCCATCCGAGCATGGAAGAACGCATCGCGGCCTTGACTTCTCAAGGCCGGTGAGCCTTAGCTTGCTCCGGCAATTGGCAAGGCCCCCGCAGCTTGCGGGGGCTTTCGTTTTTCTGTTGGCCGCAACTCCCGCATTTGCGGCGGGCTCCGGCGTGGTCGGGACCAACCTCCTGTGGCTGGCTCTAATCCTGATGTCCGCCCGGCTCTTCGCCCCGCTGGCACAAAAGCTCGGCTTCCCGGCCGTGCTCGGCGAACTGCTGCTGGGCGTGGTGCTGGGCAACCTGGCGCTGCTGGGTGTCACCGGTTTTGAATCCATCAAGCATGATCCGGCGGTGATGTTCATCGCCGAGCTCGGTGTTGTCGTGCTGTTGCTGCAAATCGGCCTTGAGACGCGGCTGGCCGACCTGATCAAGGTCGGCCCGCGCGCGTTTGCCGTGGGTAGCGTCGGCATCGTCGTACCCTTCTTACTGGGCGCGTGGGTGGTCGGGCCGTTGCTCCTGCCCGGCCTGTCCGCCAACGCCTACCTCTTCCTCGGCGCCACGCTTTCCGCCACCTCGGTCGGCATCACAGGTCGCGTCTTCCGCGACCTGGGCAAACTCGACACGCCGGCTGCCAGGGTGGTGTTGGGCGCGGCCGTGATCGACGACGTGCTGGGCCTGGTGATTCTTGCCGTGGTGTCGAGCCTGGTGCAAGCCGGTTCGGTGAGCGTCGCTCAGGTGGGTGGCATCATCGCCCAGGCGGTGATCTTCCTCGCCGGCTCGATCTGGATCGGGCGCATGATCGCGCCGCATTCCAGCCGCTGGCTGGCGAAACTCGATGCCGGGCCCTCGATGCTGTTCGCCCAGGTGCTGGCAACGGGGCTCTTCCTGGCCTGGCTCGCGCATGCCATCGGCCTCGCGCCGATCATCGGTGCCTTTGCCGCGGGCTTGCTGTTCGAGCCGGTCTTCCTGCGCGACTTCGATCGCCCGGCCATCGTGCGCGAGATCGAGCCCCTGCTGCCCGCGAGCGATCCCGGCCTGGCCGGACGGCTGCGGCCGATCCTGCTCAAGCACGGCGGCCACCAGCACGAGCACATGATCGAGCCCATCGGCTATTTTTTCGTTCCGGTGTTTTTCGTCCTGACCGGCATGCAGGTGGATTTGAATACACTGGCCGACCCGGCGGTACTGGGGGTCGGCGCTGGCGTCACGGCTGCCGCGATCGCCGGCAAGCTGGTGGCGGGGTTTGCCGCGGGTACATCCGGCTAGTGGCTGGTGGGCTGGGGCATGGTGCCGCGCGGCGAGGTGGGCCTGATCTTCGCCATGGTCGGCAAGGGGCTCGGTGTCATGACCGAGGCGATGTTCTCCGTCATCGTGATGATGGTGATCCTGACCACGCTGATCACGCCGCCGGTACTGACCTGGCTGCTCAGGCGCAAGTGATTCGCCGCCGGTCGGGCAGGGCCGCGCCGCTATAATTCGCGGCTTCGTCTTTTCAGTCGCCATCGTGTCCGAGGGTCTTGCCGTCCTTGCCCAGTACCTGATGCCCAAGCAGGCGCTCACCGTGCTTGCCGGCCGCTTCGCCTCGGCCCACGCCGGCAGGATGACGACTTCGGTCATCCGCTGGTTTGTCGGTCGCTATGGCGTCAACATGGCCGAGGCGGCCAATCCGGACATCGCTAGTTATGCCAGCTTCAACGAGTTCTTCACCCGGCCCTTGAAGCCCGATGCGCGACAGCCGGCCAATGCCGATTACATCTGCCCGGAGGATGGGGCGATCAGCCAGTTCGGCGCCGTCGATCGCGACCAGATTTTCCAGGCCAAGGGCCATTGCTATTCGACCACGGCGCTGGTCGGCGGCGATGCCGTGCTGGCTTCGCAGTTCGAGAACGGCCACTTCGCCACACTGTACCTCAGCCCGAAGGACTATCACCGCATACACATGCCTTGCACCGGGCGGCTAATGCGCATGATCCACGTGCCGGGCGACTTGTTCTCGGTAAATCCGGTCACGGCGCGCGGCGTGCCGGGCCTGTTCGCGCGCAACGAGCGCGTCGTCTGCGTCTTCGAGGGCGAACAGGGACCTTTCGTGCTGGTGCTGGTCGGCGCCACCATCGTCGGCAGCATGGCAACGGTGTGGCATGGCGTGGTGAATCCGCCGCGACCGGGGCGGCTTCGCGAATGGCGCTACGAGGATAGGCAGTTCCTGTTTCGGCAGGGCGAGGAAATGGGCCGTTTCCTGCTTGGCTCGACCGTGGTCATGTTGTTTCCCGGCGGTGCGTTGAAATTCAATGCGGAATGGGTGCCGCAGCGATCGATCCGGATGGGCGAGAAGATGGGCGATCGGCCCGCCTGATCGGTGTCCCTGGGTCGGCCCGCCCGGTCCCCGATTACAGACCCATGGAGCGCGCGCCCATCCTGCGATTGCTCCTCATAAAATACATTCAGTATCGATTCTATCCATACTGATTTTATTGAATAAAATTAAACAAAGAATTCTCTCTTCCTGCATCTAACCCCTTGTTGCACTTGGAAAAATAGCGTTTTTCCGGCTTGACCCACATCAAAAAGTGTCATAAAGTGGGTTCTTGTGGGGGTTAGTGGGAAATATGGGCTGGCCAAGAGCCTGGTTTCCGGACGGGGGAGAACCGATGTTTCAGGGTGCGACGGCACTGAATCTGGATGCCAAAGGCCGCATGGCGGTGCCTAGCCGGCATCGCGACGCGCTGGTGGCCGCCGGCGAAGGCCAACTGGTGGTTACCGCCCATCCGCACCGCTGCCTGCTGCTCTATCCCGGTCCCGCCTGGGAGCCGATCCGCGCCCAGATCCTTGCCGCCTCCAGTTTGCAGCCCGAATCGGCGAAGGTACGGCGCCTGCTGGTGGGATTTGCCGAGGACGTCGAACTCGACGGCGCCGGGCGCCTGCTGATTTCACCCTCCCTGCGCCAGTATGCGGGACTGGAAAAGGAAATCTGGCTGATCGGACAGGGTCGCCATTTCGAAATCTGGTCGGCCGCCGGTTGGCAGGCGCAGCAGGAGGCGATCTTTGCAGTGGGCGACAAGCTCCTGCCTCCGGGCCTGGAAAATCTTGCGCTGTGAGCGCCCGCTTTGACCGAACAAACTCATGCCAGCGTGCTGCTCGCCGAGGCGGTCGCAGCGCTGGCGATCCAGCAGGCAGGAATATACGTGGATGCCACTTTCGGTCGCGGCGGCCACAGCCGGGCGATTCTTGCCGCTGTGGGGCCGGCGGGGCGCTTGATCGCACTCGATCGCGATCCGGCGGCAATCGCCGCCGGGGCTTCACTGGTCGATCCCCGTTTTTCCCTCGTGCATGCGGCGTTCAGCGGGTTCGACGCGGTCCTGGACAAACTCGGCGTGACGCAGGTGGATGGGATCCTGCTGGATATCGGGGTGTCTTCGCCGCAACTGAATACGCCCGAGAGGGGCATGAGTTTTCGTTTCGATGCGCCGCTCGACATGCGCATGGACACGACGCAGGGGGAGACCGCCGCTGAGTTTCTGGCGCGGGCATCGCAATCAGAACTAGAAAGGGTGATCAGAGACTATGGCGAAGAACGGTTTGCTCATGCGATTGCAAAGGCGCTTGTTGCTGCTCGGGGCGAGCACGGTATTTCAAGGACAGGAGAGCTTGCCACGCTCGTGGCGCAAGTCGTCCGCACGCGGGAACCGGGTCAGCACCCGGCGACGCGGACTTTTCAAGCTCTACGGATTCACGTCAATCGGGAGCTTGAGGAACTGTCGTTAGCCCTGCCGCGGGCCGTTGAGCGATTGGCACCGGGAGGACGCCTGGCCGTGATCTGTTTTCATTCACTCGAGGATCGCATCGTAAAGCGCTTCATGCGCGACGCGGCGCATCCGCCGCAACCGCCCAGGGGCGTGCCGGTGCGTGCGGTCGATCTGCCGCAGCCGGTGATGAATCTGGTGGGCAAGGCGGTGTTCCCGTCGGCGGCCGAAATCGCCGCCAACCCGCGCTGCCGCAGCGCCGTGCTGCGCGTGGCGGAAAAGGTCGGCAATCCCTCTGGCCCAGTGTCAGCAAACGGGGGCGACCGGCCTGCCGCCGGGCCGTCCCAAGGCACGGCCAGCCAAAAGCATGGAGCCGCGAAGCGGCGAACCACCGTCACCCCCGCCCACGGGCGGGGGCCGGGGGGTGGGAGTCACTAATTGGCCCGCCTCAATCTTGTCTTGATCCTGGTTCTCGTTGCCTGCGCCTTGTCGGTGGTGGCCTCCAATCATCGTGCGCGCAAAGTCTTTACCGAACTCGAGGCGGGGCAAAAGCGCATGCGCGATCTGGACGTGGAATGGGGGCAATTGCAGCTTGAGCAAAGTACGCTTGCCGCTCATGTCCGGGTGGCGACGGTGGCGCGCGAGAAGCTGGGAATGAAACCGCCCGCACCGGGTCAGATCATTTCTGTCGACGCGGTGGCGGGGAAGTGATTCGGTGATGAAATCCGTCAAGTTCAGCAAGAGCCCGCTGCTTTCCGAGCGCCTGCCGCCATGGCGGCAGCGCATGGTGCTGATGCTGTTGCTTGGCGCCTATTTCGCGCTGATCGGACGCTCGCTTTACCTGCAGGCCTTCAATAACGAG
>VEPA01000243.1 GCA_012026675.1 Betaproteobacteria bacterium
CGTAGGTGTACCAGACCGCCTCGGGATAGATCACCATGACCGGCCCTTCTTCGCAGCGGTCGCGGCAGCCGGCGGCATTGATGCGCCCCTTGCCCGGGACTTTCTTGCCCAGCGCCTTGACCTTGTCCTTGGCGTAGGCGCGCATGTCGCTCGCGCCGTGATTGTTGCAGCAGGTTTCGCCTGCGGCGCGCTGGTTGGTGCAGAAGAATACGTGGTGCTCGTAATAGCTCATGGGGTGTACTTTGGTCAAAGAGTGAATTATAGAGGCGCGGGGTATTTGGCCGCGTTCTTGACGATCTTCTCGCGTGCCGCGGCGATCGGGGCGATGCCGAGCACGTCGGCCAGTTCGGTCAGGTAGATCAGCACGTCGGCGATTTCATCGGCGACCTCGGCACGTTTTTCCGGTGCGAGTGCGAGGCTTTCCTCGGGCGTGGCCCACTGGAAATGCTCGACCAGTTCGGCGGCTTCGACGCGCAGGGCCATGACCAGGTTTTTCGGCGTGTGGAAGCGATGCCAGTCGCGTGCGGCGCAAAAGGCCCTCAGCGCTTCGCGCAGGGTGGTGAGGTCAGTAATGGGATTCATGTTTCCTCGGACGGTAGGTCATCAGCCAGGGCAGGGCAAGGAAGGGCCACAGCGAGGAGACCAATCGCGTGAGGCCGTTGAAATTCAGGAAATGGCCGGGGTTCCAGATCTGCAGCATGTTTTGCAGATAGGGGTTCTCCGGGGCGACATTGACCATCACCGTGGCCAGCAGCAGGGCCAGCGCGGCGACGGCGCGCTGCAGCGGGAAATCGAGGTAAGTCGCGCTGAACCACAGCGCGAGCCCGATCGCCAGCCCAAGGCTGTTGCCGGGCGTGATCCAGCCCAGGCCCGCGTCTGGACCCATGAACAAGGCATGCGTCGCCGTCTTGATCAGCACGGCGAAGAGCAGCAGGCCGAGGGTCAGCCAGCGGGCATGGCGGTGCAACAGCATCGAAATGATCAGTCCCGCGGCCAGCAGGCCGGCGGCGGCGATCAGGGTCTCCAGATCGACAAAGCGTTCCGCGAGGAAAGGCTGGACCGGCGGCAGGTCGAGCATCTGACGCAGATTGCCGCTGCCGAACAACAGCGATTCGGGCGAGATCTGGGTCATCAGCCAAGCTGCAACCAGGAGCACGCCGCCATCGACGCCGTAGCCGCTCATCATGATCTGGCGCCGCAGGCGGCCGAGTTGCCCCTCGTCCAGCAGGCGTGCGCCCCATAGCGCACCGAGCCAGCCGCCGAGCAGGGTGCCGGCGGTATTGCAGGCAAGGTCCAGATTTGACGGCACGCGATTGGGCAGGTAGTTCTGCAGCAGTTCCATGACCAGACTCAATGCACCGCCGAACAGGGCCGCCAGCAGCCAGGCCGGCACGGGCGTCAGGTGGCGGCGCAAGGCAGTGGCACAGAGAAAGCCGAAGGGCAGGTAGGTGGCGACGTTGGTCGCCAGATCGAAGCCCGTGTAGTAGCGCGGCCAGGCCGCACCTAGGAAGCCTGCGGGATCGCCGCCGCTGTCGTGCCAGCCGGTCAGGGGATACAGGCTCGCGTAAATGATCAGCAGCAGGTAGCTGCCGGTCAGATAGAGGGTCAGATGGGTGCGCGCGCCGTTTGCCACAAGGCCGATTCTGCCGGCTTGGGCCTGGCGCGACAAGCGCGGCGCACCGGACGGCGCAGCAGTCCTGATTGCGGCCTACCAGCAACCTACCAGCGGCGCACCAGATTGGTGAGGTAATTGGGCGGAAAGGCATCGATTGCGATCAGCGTCTGCGCCAACACCTTGCGCGCGGTCTCGGCGGTGAGCGACAGGCAGAAGCTGCGGTCCGGCGGCCCGCCCGAGGTCAGGCCCACCAGGCGGCCTTCCGCGTCGACCAGCGGCCCGCCTGAGACGCCCTCGTCGCAATGGTTCGACGAGACGAGGTAGGTCTGACTGCCGCGGTTGATGACGCCCAGCAGTGAGCCGGCCGAAAAGATCGGTTGTCCGTCGACATAGCCGATATTGAAAATGCGCGTTCCCTTCGCCAACTGTCCGGCATTTCCCATGGCGATCGGCTTGCCGTCGAGGCCGGGCGCGTGCACGACGCAGGCGTCCTCGGTGACGAGAAACGCGGCTTCGGTGATCCGGGTCTTCGCGCCCGTGACCACACTGACGGCATACATCGGGCCCTTGAGCACGTTGGGCGCGATGACGTGGCAATTGGTCAGCAGTTTGTCGCGCTCGATCGCCACGGCGGTGCCGATTCCGACACCGCCGACGATGGCAAACGCCGAGTCGGCAATCTTCGTCAGCGTCGCCGCATAAGGCGCTTCCGAAATCGGGCGCGGCAGGTTCTGCGTCGGACCAGTTGGGGCCGTCGGCGGCGAGCGGGGCGTGGCCTCGAGGGCTGCCGCGGGAGGCAGGAGGGCGGCGATGTCCGCGCTGACGGACGGGGGCGTCGCCGCCTTTGCCGACGGTGCGACGGCGGCCGGCCTTGCAGGCATCGTCGCGACGGATTTTTCCGCCGTGAGATGGCGCCAGACCGGATAAGCGGCGCCGAGGATCAGCAGCAGGGCAAGTGCCGGCCAGATGGATCGTGCCGGGGCGGTAGCGGTGGCTGCCGCATGCCGCCGGTCGCGCTGGCGGCGGTCATATCCGGCGCGCTGCCGGCGATCGAGCAGGACATCGCGGGCATCCTGCAGGATCGCGATGCGATTGTGCTTTTCCTCGCTGTCGGGCTGCGCATCCAGCGTCTGGCGCAGCGCCTCATGGGCGTTGTGGATGTCCTCGGGAGACGCTTTGTCGCTAAGGCCGAGAAGTTCGTAGAGGGACTGCTTGTCGGCCATGAATCAGCTCAATGTCGGTGTTCGGGTTCCGCGTGATGCGTCTGGGCCGCGGCATGATGGTGCAATATCGCGTGCAGATCGTGGCCCGGCATGCGATGGCCGACCCATTGCGGCAGCAGGGAGCCGGCGAACATGCCGACGATGGAGACACCGAGTCCGATCAACTGCGGCGGCACCGGGCTGGCATCGCCGATCAGCACCTCGATCATCAGCCAGGAGAGGAGGCCGCCGAAGGTCGCCGCCAGCGCGCCCTGCGTCGTTGCGCGGCGCCAGAAAATGCCCGCGGCGAGCGGCACGAAGGCGCCGGCCAGGGTGACCTTGTAGGCGTTCTCCACCATCTTGAAAATCGAGGCCTCAGACTTCAGCGCGAAGCCGAGCACGATGCAGGTGAACACCACCAGGCAGATTCGCATCACTCGCAGGAACTGGTGGTCGCCCATGTTCGGATAGAAGCCGCGCACCACGTTCTCGGCGAAAGTGACCGAGGGCGCCAGCAGCGTTGCCGAGGAACAGCTCATGATTGCCGAGAGCACTGCGCCGAAGAACAGCACCTGGGCGATCAGCGGCGTGTGCTGCAGCACCAGGGTGGGAAGCACCAGCTGCGTGTCCTTCTCCAGCAGGTCGGCGAACAGTACCGGGTCGATCAGCGTCGCCGAGTAGGCGATGAACATCGGCACGAAGGTGAAGCAGAAGTAGATCGAGGCGCCGAGGATCGAGCCGCCCAGCGCGATGTTCGCGCTCTTCGCCGAGGTGATGCGCTGGAACACGTCCTGCTGCGGGATCGAACCCAGCATCATGGTCATCCAGGTGCCGAGGAAGGTCAGCCACAGCCAGGGGTCGGGTGCCGGGAAGAAGTCCAGCTTGCCGGCGGCGGAAGCGTGCTCGATCACCGCCGTGGCGCCACCGCCGACTTTGCCGCTGACGGTCCAGGCGATGAACAGCAGGCCGCCCATCGACACCGCCATCTGCACGAAATCAAGGATGGCCACCGAGAACATGCCGCCGAACACGGTGTAGGTCAGCACGATGCCGGCGCCGAGGATCATGCCGGCGTTCTGCGACACGGCGCCGTCGGTGACGACGAAGAAGATCAGGCCCAGCGCCTTGATCTGCGCCGCAACCCAGCCCAGATACGAGAGCACGATGCAGATCGTGGTGAGCACTTCGACCGTGCGGTTGTAGCGCATGCGGTAGAAGTCGCCCAGGGTGATGATGTTGAGCTTGTAGAGGTAGCGCGAGAAGATCAGTCCGGCGATGATCAGGCACATCGAGGAGCCGAAGGGATCGGCGACCACGCCGCCGAGGCCGTCCTTGACGAAGGTGGCCGAGACGCCGAATACCGCTTCGGCGCCAAACCAGGTGGCGAACACCGTGGCGGTGCCCACCGGCAGCGGCAGCCTGCGGCCGGCAGCGGCGAAATCCCTGGCGTTATGGACGCGGGTGGCGGCGAACAGGCCGATGCCGACCGACACCATCAGATAGAGAATGACAAACCAGAGCAGCATCGGAACCTCCAATTCTTCGGCAAGACCCAAATTCTTTACTGAGTTCGCGCAGATGGCGGGCGGTTCCCTCGCACGCCGCTGCCTCTGGCGCTAACCGCAGGCCGCCCGGGGATTTCCCTGTTAGCTCCGTGTCGTCCGCGGCAAAAACGATTTTCAGAATTATCGCAGAACGGCAAACGCCAGCGCACCGGCGGCAACCGCCAGTGCCAGCCAAAGCATTTGGCGCATGCCGCGTATTTCGGCGGCCAGGCTTTCCAGTTCCAGGTTGGGCGCCGGCGTCGCGGTCGCGGTCAGTGCCTGGTGCACCAGGCGCGGCAGCGTCGGCAGCAGCGCGGCCCAGTTCGAGGCCTCGCGCTTGATGTTGTTTTCCAGCGCGAGCCAGCCCAGCTGCTCGCTCATCCAGCGCTCCAGGTAGGGCAGGGCGGTCTTCCACAAGTCGAGATCGGGATCGAGCTCGCGGCCGAGGCCCTCTACATTGAGCAGGGTCTTCTGCAGCAGCACCAGCTGCGGCTGCACTTCGACATTGAACTGGCGCGAAGTCTGGAACAGGCGCAGCAGCACGCGGCCGAGCGAAATCTCCTTCAGCGGCCGGTCGAAGAAGGGCTCGCAGACCGAACGGAGCGCCGCCTCGAACTCATCGACGCGGGTGCCCTTGGGCGCCCAGCCGGATTCGATGTGCGCCTCGGCGACGCGCTTGTAGTCGCGCTTGAAGAAGGCCAGGAAATTCTGCGCCAGGTAATTCTTGTCGACATCCGACAGGGTGCCGACGATGCCGAAGTCGAGCGCGATGTACTGCCCTTTGTGCGGCTCCTCGGTGGCGACGAAGATGTTGCCCGGATGCATGTCGGCATGGAAGAAGCCGTCGCGGAACACCTGGGTGAAAAAGATCTCGACGCCGGCGCGGGCCAGGCGCGGGATGTCGACGCCTTTCTCGCGCAGCGCGTCGATCTGGGAAATCGTCGTGCCGTGCATGCGCTCCATGACCATGACGCTGGTGCTGCACCAGTCCCAATGCACCTCGGGCAGGATTAGCAGGTTGGAACCCTCGAAATTGCGCCGCAGCTGCGAACAGTTGGCCGCCTCGCGCATCAGGTCCAGCTCGTAGTGCAGGTATTTGTCGAACTCGGCCACCACCTCGCGCGGCTTGAGGCGCCGGCCGTCGGCCCAGAGGGTTTCCAGCAGGCTGGCGGCGACCTGCAGCAGGGCGATGTCATGCTCGATCACCGGCTGGATGCCGGGACGCAAAATCTTTACCGCGACCTCGCGGCCGTCCGGCAGCACCGCGAAATGCACCTGCGCCACCGAGGCCGAGGCCACCGGCTCGCGATCGAATTGGGCGAACACCTGATCCACCGGCTTGCCGTAGGCCTTTTCCAGTTCGGCGATGGCCAGTTCCGAGGGAAAGGGCGGCACGCGATCCTGCAACCTCGCCAGTTCGTCGGCGATGTCCAGCGGCATCAGGTCGCGCCGGGTCGACAGCAACTGGCCGAACTTGACGAAAATCGGCCCCAGATCCTCCAGCGCCTGGCGCAGGCGCACGGCGCGCGGGGCCGACAGATCGCGCCAGAACATCAGGCTCTGCGCCGCGAGCAGAACCCGTGCCCGGAAGCTGTACTCCAGTTCGTGATCGAGGACCAGACTGTCGAGCCCGTAGAGGTAGGCGACGCGGGCGATACGGATGAGGCGGAAGATGCGCACAGAGGGCCGGGGCGGACAATAAACGGGCAGTATAATTCACGGCTCATTGGAAACACCCGGCAAGCCCCGGAAAGCCACGGAAAGACTCTGCGTACCCCTGACATGACAGCATCCAGCGCCCCCACCCGCATCGCCTTGGACGTCCGCCACCATCTGATCCACCTCTTGCGCACCGCGCTCGCCAGCGTCGCACCGGCGCAAGGCCTGGCCGAGATCATTCTCGAGCGTCCGAAACAGGCCAGTCATGGCGATTTCGCCAGCAATCTGGCGCTGCAGCTGGCGCGCGAACTGAAGGCCAATCCGCGCCAGATCGCCGAGCGTCTTGTGCGTGAATTGCCGCCTTCGCCGCACGTGGCGAAGGCGGAAATCGCCGGCGCCGGTTTCATCAACTTCACCCTGACCCCCGCGGCGCGCACCGCCGTGGTCGCCGCCGTGCTCGCCGCCGGCCATGGTTTCGGCCGCGGTCCGGCGAAGAACGGCCGCGCCGTGCGCCGCCTGCAGGTCGAGTTCGTCTCGGCCAACCCCACCGGGCCGCTGCATGTCGGCCACGGCCGCGGCGCGGCCTTCGGCGCCAGCCTGGCCTCCTTGCTGGCCTTCGCCGGCTTCGAGGTGACGCGCGAGTACTACGTCAATGACGCCGGGCGGCAGATGGACATCCTCGCCGTGTCGGCCTGGCTGCGCTACCTGGAACTGTTCGACGAACCGGTACCCTTTCCGTCCAACGCCTATCAGGGCGGCTACGTGCGCGAGATGGCCGAGCAGATCCGCCAGGCCCACGGCGACCGCTACGTGCATCCGGCCGAAGCAGTGCTGGCCTGCCTGCCTGACACCGACGATGACGAGGCCCGGCTCGACGGCCTGATCCTCGCCGGCAAGGATCTGCTTGGCGAGGACTGGGCCTATATCCACAGCCATGTGCTCTCCGAGCAGCTGGCCGACTGCCGCGCCGACCTCGAGGAATTCGGCGTGCATTTCGACGTCTGGTTTTCCGAGCGCAGCCTCTACGACACCGGCATGGTGGCGCGCGCCGTCGCGGCGCTGGAAAAGTCCGGTCACATCTACACACAGGACGGCGCCAAGTGGTTCCAGTCGACGGCCTTCGGCGACGAGAAGGATCGCGTCGTGCAGCGCGACAACGGCTTTTACACCTACTTCGCCTCTGACATCGCCTACCACCTGAACAAGTTCGAGCGCGGCTTCGACAAGGTGGTCGACGTCTGGGGCGCCGACCATCACGGCTATATCCCGCGAGTCAAAGGTGCGCTCAAGGCTTCAGGTGCCGATGCCGGGAAGCTCGATGTGCCGCTGGTGCAGTTCGTCAGCCTGTTCCGCGACGGACAGAAGGTTTCGATGTCCACGCGTTCCGGCGACTATGTGACGCTGCGCCAGTTGCGCGCGGAGGTCGGCAACGACGCCTGCCGGTTTTTCTACATGCTGCGCAAGTGCGACCAGGCGCTGGATTTCGACCTCGACCTGGCCAAGTCGCAAAGCAACGACAACCCGGTGTATTACGTCCAGTACGCCCACGCCCGCATCTGCTCGGTCCTTGCGCAATGGGACGGAGACGAGGCGGCGCTGGCCGCGGCCGACCTGACGCCGCTGCAGCACGAGCGCGAGTTTGCGCTGTGCGCGCGGCTGGCCGAATTTCCGGAATTGATCCAGCAGGCGGCACGCGACTATGCGCCGCATGCGCTGGCTTTCTACCTCAAGGACCTGGCCGGCGATTTCCACGGCTGGTATAACGCCGAGCGCGTCCTGGTCGACGACCCGGCGACCCGCGCCGCCCGCCTGGCGCTGGCCCTGGCGACGCGGCAGGTGCTGCAGAACGGGCGCTCCCTGCTGGGAGTTTCGCAACCGGTGAGCTTGTGATCATGGGCAAATCCGACCAAACCTCGCGCGCCGCGACAAAGCCGCGCACAGTGCATAGGAAAAGCGGCGGTGGCACGCTGCTCGGCATTTTCATCGGCCTCGTC
>VEPA01000080.1 GCA_012026675.1 Betaproteobacteria bacterium
CAAAGGTCTGCGCCAGAAGGATGCCGTCCGAGAACGCCTGGAAGGCGATCGCCACCGCTGCCGGGGCAAGCGCAGCGACGTCTGCCCAGCCGAACCCGGGAATGCTGAGCCTAGGCACGCCGGATGGGACTTGGCCGACGAGTGCGATGCCGTGGTTGCCGAGGTCGAAGGCGAAGGTCGCGACTATCGCTACCGCGCAGACTGCCAGCGCCCCCGGCATGCGCGGCAGCCAGCGCGCCAGTCCTACCAGCAATGCGACCAGCAACACGCCGAGCACGAAGGTCGGCACCTGGGTCTGGTGCAGCTTGGCGATTACCGTGGATACGACCTGGAAGAACTCCTCGCCTTCGGTCTTGATGCCGAACATCTTGCCCAGCTGCGTGGCGATCAGAACCAGCGACGCGCCGTTCAGGTAGCCGATGAGCACCGGGCGCGACAGCAGGTCGGCGATGACGCCGAGTTTCAGCCATGCAGCGAGCAACAACACGACCCCGGACAGGATGCCGAGCACCGCTGCCAGCACCACGATGCGTGCCGGATCGCCGCCCGACAGCGGCAGGATCGCCGAACCGGCCAGCAGGCCGATCGCCGCGTCCGGCCCGGCGATGACATGCCTGGAACTCGAAAACAGTGCATAGCCGATGGCCGCCGCCAGTGCGGCGTAGAGCCCGGCTATCGGCGGCAGATGCACCAGTTCGGCATAGGCGATGACCGACGGAATGGAAACGATGCAGGCAGAAAGGCCGGCGATCGAATCCTTCCTCAGCCATTCCAGCCGGTAACTCCGCAGCGTCGCCAGCAGCGGCAAGGAGAATTGGAGATATCTGAATACGGCTGAAGCATTCATGATCGTGATCTTGAGCAAAGCGGAATGAATTGGCAACAGGTTCCGGCCATGGGTGATAGGATTTGACGGAATTTTTCTAATCGAGGAATGATGACATGGGTATTCTCGACTGGTTCAAGAACCGTCAGGCTCAATTCGATCCGGAACGGGTGTCCGCGGAGATGATGGACTGGGCCGTGGACAAAGCGCTCACCCTCACCAATCCCAAGCTCAAGCTGCTCGCGCAGGGCCGCAAGCGTCTGGAGCCCGCCATCGAGACCACCGTCAAGTTCCTGCGTGCGCAGATCTCGACGCTGCCGGCGGTGCATCTCATGGTTCCGCAGGCCTGGTCGGCCGATCCGGTATTGCGCGCATTTTTTGTCGCGCCGGCGGATATCGGCGCGGTACTGCGCGATTCCGCAAATCTGCGCGGCCTGTTCGACAAGCGGCCGGAAGTCGAAGAGGCTTACGCGGTCCTCGGCATGGAATTCAAGCTTCAACAGGTTTTCGGCATGGCACTGAAGGGGACCACGGTACAGCGCGACGTGGCCCAGACCACCGCGAGTTTTTCGGATCATCGTGCGCGCCTTTGCGAAACCGACGAACTGGGCCTGCGCCGGGTTATAGGCGTCCAGGTGTTTGAATATCTTTTGTCGCAGGCGATCGCGAAGATCGGCGAGGACCGCGAGGAGAGGCAGGATTTGCAAACCAGCCGTTCGCTGATGCGCAACCGGCTGAGCTTGCTGAAACAGCATGGCCCCGGCCTGGGGGCGATGCTCGGCGATGCGCCTGCGGCAAAAAGCGAGCAGGCCAGGCTGGCCGCCGAACTGCTCGAGAACGAGCGGCAACTGGAAGCGCTGGGAGGTGGCGAATCGGTGCTGGAAGCCGAACTCGAATGCCTTGTCGATGTGCTGGGCAACCCGCAGCGTTACATACGCTTCGAGTCGAAGCGCCTGTGCCTCGACCGGATGAACCTCGTCGTCGACGAAGGCAGCAGCGGAGACGCCTTTGATGTCGATTTTGCCGTCGCAGAAATTACCGGATCGACGCCGATGACCAGGGCCTTCGTCCTGGTTCGTGTTCCCCGCACGGAACTGCCGCCGCCGAAAAAGCTGGACCTGGCGGATGCCTCACGTTACCTCTGAGGCCAAGGCGCCGGCCGGATGCGACATTCGGGGCCGGCGGATGCCGCTTCAAGCCATGATGTTGATGCCGCCATCGACATAGACCGTGTCGCCGGTCATGCGGCGGGCATAGGGGCTGGCGAGATAGACGCAGGTAAATCCGACGTCCATGATGTCGCCCAGTTCGCCGACGGGCGCCCTTTCCATGGCCTGGTTCAACAGCATGTCGAAGTCTTTGAGGCCGGAGGCGGCGCGAGTCTTGAGCGGTCCCGGCGAAATCGCATGAACCCGGATTTTCTGCGGACCGAGTTCATAGGCGAGATAACGGCACGATGCCTCGAGCGCTGCCTTCACCGGGCCCTTCACGTTGTAGTTGGGAACCACTTTCGCTGCACCGTGATAGCTCATGGCAAACATCGTTCCGCCGTCCTTCATCAAAGGAGCGGCGAGCTTGGCCATGCGGATGAAGGAATGCACGGAGATGTCCATCGCCATGGCGAAGCCATCGGCCGAACAGTCGATCAATCCACCCTTGATGTCTTCTTTCTTCGCCGAAGCAATCGAGTGCACCAGAATGTCGAGTTGGCCCCATTCCTTTTTTATCCGCTTGAACAGGGCTTCCATATCGCCAGGCTTCGACACATCGAGCGGCAGAAACAGGGGTGAATCGACTGCCTGGGCGAGGGGTTCCACATGTGGCCTGGCTTTGTCGTTCAGGTAGGTGATCGCGACATCGGCGCCGGCCTCGCGGAATGCTTTGGCGCAACCATAGGCAATCGAGTACTCATTGGCGATTCCGACGACCAGCGCTTTCTTGCCCTCAAGCACGGGGCTGCGCAGCTTCTTGTTCATTGAATGCTCCTTTCGATGTGATTAGTCGCGGCACCAGGCCGTCGGCAATGCCATTTGATTACCCCGCATTCAGGCAGCAATCGAACGGCAGCGCGTTTGACGCGCGCACCGTCGATTGCTTCCTTATCAGCAAGGCTTAGGCGATCTTGGAGGAACCTTTGGCAGGTGCTTTGACCTTCACAGGCTCCTTGGTCTTATTGGCGACGCCAAATATTTTCTCGATGACTGCCAGACGTTCGGCCCGTTCGCCGGTCGGTTTGCCTGCGGCGTGCACGGTACGGCGGACAACTTCGAGTATCTGTGCGCGTTTGCCGGAATCGGCTGGCAGCATCTTGGAAATGGCGGCGACCGCGGCATCCTGGTCAAGCAAAAGGCTGAAGAACTGTTCGCGCAGGGTTTGCTTGAACTCTGCCAGCGTCATGCCACTGTTCTCGGCGCGAATTTCCCTCAGTTCATTGAATGCACGTTCATCGACGCCAGGTCCGGCCATGCCGATATATACCAGACTGCGGATGGCTGCTTCGCGCGCGCCGCCTTCGGCAATGCGTGACTTGAGTTCGGCAATCCGCTGCTCGATGAACGCAATGCGCTCCGGGTCGGCTGCCGGCCGCTTGCGTGGGGGCTCGCCCGAAGCCGGGAGCCCGACCAATGCCTGGAGCAGCGGCGAACTGTAGGTCGCCAGGAAGATCTGTTCCAAGGTCTTGTCACGCATGTCGCGGTAGCCGTCGAGGGCGGCGACAATTGCATCGGAAATCCTCGATTGCCATTCCAGGAACGGATTGTCTGGAGAGGCCGGCTGGCGATTCTGGCGAACCTGCTCGGCGAGCTGGGCAACGTGGTGCATCAGCGGATTGTGGTCGGAGAAGAGTTCAAACGGCAGTTCCGACGGATTCAGTTTTTTCATCCATTCGGCGGTCTGTTCGCTCATCGAGGCCTGAACCAGCGGCTGGAGCAGGGTTCGGTACAAGCCAAGATTGATTTCCGAGACCCGCTGCGCGGCTGCAAAGCGGCGCTCGTTCTCGGGATCGGGCCGGACGATGGCACGGATGTCGTCCATGCTGCGCGGCTCGAAGCGCACGATCCAGTCTCCGACCACCAGATCCGGATTGACGTCACTGCTCGATTTCGGGGTCATCACCGCTTCGTAGAGGCCAGGCGGCAATACGTCGATCAGGTCGATGTTGGAGGCAAATTCATTATGTTCCTTCTTGGCGATACCGCCGGATACAAAGATACCCAGGTGCCCCACGCTTTCATGGATGGCGTAGATGATGGTCTGGCCGTTGGCGCGGATATCGTCGACCTCGGCATAAAGGTCCGCGATCCAGCCCAGTGCCTGCTGCGGCGGCGTGATGTTGTCGCCCTTCGAGCAGAAGCAGATGATCGGCGAGCGGATCTTGCGCAGGTCGATGCGCTCGCCATCGCTGGTCAGGATTTCGCCCGTCGCCAGTTTATTGCCGATGAACAACTGATCGACGATCCACTGAATTTCTTCGGCGTTGAGATTGACGTGGCCGCCCCACCATTTTTCGAATTCGAGGAAACGCTCGGCCCCTTTATCGACATTTGCCCAGATGT
Source organism: Betaproteobacteria bacterium (assembly GCA_012026675.1). Taxonomy (GTDB): domain Bacteria; phylum Pseudomonadota; class Gammaproteobacteria; order Burkholderiales; family Rhodocyclaceae; genus Sulfuritalea. The sequence goes on from VEPA01000080.1 coordinate 4,381, forward strand.
CGTAATTCTTGCTCCACAGCGTGTTGGCCGGGTTGAGGTTTTCGAAGTTCCTGACCAGATGGCCGCCATCGAACTTGCCGTTGCCGAGGTCGCTGGTGAGCGCCGTAATCCAGCTGCCGCCGGACAGGCCGCCGGTGTACCGCATCGGGTTCTCGCCTTCCACGCCGGCCCAGTAGGATAGGGGCGAGCCAGGAATGATGATCGGACCAAACAATTCCGGCCGGGTAGCGGCCGCCATCATGACGGCCCAGCCAGCCTGGCAGTTGCCGATGACGCAGGGCTTGCCCTCGGCTTTCGGGTGGAGCTCGATGACCTTTTCAAGGAATATCGCTTCGGCGCGCATGATGTCCTCGATGGTCTGGCCTGGCATCGGCTCAGGGGTGAAGCCGACGAAGTAGCAGGGGTGTCCGGCGCGCAACGCCACGCCAAGTTCGCTGTCGGCCTTGAAACCGCCAATGCCCGGACCGTGGCCCGCGCGCGGATCAACCACCACGAACGGGCGTTGCCATGGATTGACGGTGACCCCTTCCGGCGGCTTGATACGCACCAGCAGGTAATTGGCCGGCCGCTCGAAGTTGCGGGCATCCAGCACCAGTTCGGCGTCGAAGTTGAGCACGTGCGGAACCGCCTTCGCCTTTTGCGCATAGTACTGGTCGCTGCGCTGCCGCAGCAGGTCCCAGAACAGGATGGTGCGCTGCGTGGCATCAACCACATACTCGCCCACAGGTCCCCAGGCTTTCAGGAAGGGATTCATGTCGCCGAGCATGCCAGGCGGCGCGTGCGGCGCCGGGTTCGCCGCCGCGGCGGTTTTGGTCTTGCTTGAAATGGTGGACATTTTTGATACTCCTTGATTGCGGATAGTCTTTCCAGGTGCACTGATCAGGAAACCGCGCCGACTAGTGCATGCCTGATGCGTTCATGAAATGCTCTTGGCCGAATTCTCGCGCCGTGCATTGGCGACCAACGCGGCTACGGCGCAGGAAGCCAGGCGCGTCATCACCGAATCGGCGCGGCTGGTCAGAATGATCGGCACCCTGGCACCGAGCACGATGCCAGCAGCATCTGCACCGGCGAGGAAGGACAAGCTCTTGGCCAGCATGTTGCCCGCTTCGAGATCGGGCACCACCAGTATGTTGGCGCGGCCGGCCACCGGCGATTCGATCTTCTTGATTGCCGCCGATTCCAGGCTGATTGCATTGTCGAGCGCCAATGGGCCGTCGAGGATGGCGCCGGTAATCTGGCCGCGATCCGCCATCTTGCAGAGGGCGCCGGCCTCGATCGTCGATGGCACGTCTGGATTGATCGTCTCCATCGCCGAGAGCAGCGCGACGCGAACCTCGGGTATATGCAAGGCATGGGCGAGATCGATGGCATTCTGGATGATGTCGACCTTCTCCTTGAGCGTCGGCGCGATATTCACGGCGGCATCGGTGACGATCAGCGTCTCGCTGTAGCTCGGCACGTCCATCACGAAACAATGGCTGACACGACGCGCGGTGCGCAGGCCGGTTTCGCGGCGAACGACGGCGCCCATGAGTTCGTCGGTATGCAGGCTGCCTTTCATCAGGGCTTCAGCCCTGCCTTCACGTACCAGCTCGACAGCACGCGCGGCAGCGGCGTGACTGTGCGCCACATCGACGATCTCGGTGCTGCCGAGATCGATGCCGAATTTCTTCGCGATCGCCGTGATCTTGCTCTTGGGGCCGACGAGGATGGGTACGATCAGTCCCAGTTTGGCCGCATCAATGGCGCCACAGAGCGAGGACTCGTCGCAGGGGTGGGCGACGGCTACCGTGGTGGGCGGCAAGGTTTTACAGAAATCGATCAGATGCTGATATTTAACATGCGGGTTGTTCATGGTCGTTGCACCGATGGTTTGAGTTCAATTCAGATCAAGTGTGATATGCGTGACGCCGTCGGCAATGCGCGTGGCCATCGGCCAGCCGCAGCGCCCGAAGACGCCGAGCATGGCGGTGTTTTGCGGCAGCACTTCCGCGACAAAGGTCCGGATGCCGGCCTCGGTGGCGATCTTGCCGAGATGAGTCAGCAGGCGGCGGGCGATGCCGAGCCGGTGGTAATCCTCTTCGACGATAAACGCGACTTCCGCGACTGCATCCGCTGAGCGCACATAGGTTCCAGATGCGATGACGATTTCCCGACCGTCCTCGTGCACGGTACAGAGCAGGATGACGCGGTTGATGAAATCAGCTTCGCGGAAACGCTTTACATCAGACGCGGAAAGCTCCTTCTTCGGCCCGAAAAAGCGCAGATAGACGGATTCCGGGTCGAGCTTGCGGAAGGCCTCGATCAGCAGGTCGCTGTCATCCGGGCGTGCCGCACGGATGCAAACCTCAAGGCCGTTGCGCAGCGTTTCACTGACCGAATAATTGCGCGCGTCGATCATGTGTTTTTCCCTGGACGTTTTGATGCCGGCGGGAGAATTTCACCGGAATGATGCAGTGGGAACATTTCACTGGTATGAAGGCACTGGCATGAAGGCCTATACCAATTGTGCAATGCAATATCGGCAGGTGTCAATGTCCACATAGATCACGGCGTGCCACCCAACGTCAGTCGATCTCGATGCTGATGAGCGCGCCAAGTGCGAGGTCGATCTCGCGCAGTGTCGGAAAGGCGACGCTGGTCGGAAATGCCCATCCCCCGGCACAGCGCAGTTCGCGCACATTTGGCTGCTCGGCGGATTGCAATCCTAGGCGCACCTCGTTGAGCACAAAAGAGGGGCCGTCGTTATGGTGCGCCAGGAGCACCGTGCCGATTCGTCCGTCATTTTCGTTTCCCGCGATCGTGTTTGCTGCAAGCAGCACCGGCGGGCGCTCCGCGCCATATGTCTTCTGCTGATAAATGATGCGCGCCGCGGCAAACCGCCCGGGACGTATCTGCTGCTCGGCTTCGATGACGTCATTGACCTCTATTTCACAGTAGGGGTAATAGCGACGCAGGTGATTGGCGAAGACGATCCGCCCATCCTGGATGATGACGTGAGCGGTTCCAGGCGGAATGGTGACGGTCTGGCGCACGATGACCGTCGTATTGGACGGCAACTGATAGTAGGGAGATGAAGCATCGGTAGTCACGCTGATCTGGGTGCAGCCGGCGACTACACTGCTTGCTGCTGCGACGACGAAAAATTGACGATTCATGGATCCTCCGGCTCGCGACTTGCACGGATTCCGTATTGCAGCATCTGTCCGCTGCCACTTTCGCAACCTGACCGCGAACGGCTCGCATACTCAGGTGGCGCCGGCAATTATAGAGTGATAGGCGCGGCACGCATTCATCAAAGGCCAGGAAATTCAAGGGGCTCGTGACGGCACTGCTGAAACTTGATGTCGCTGCGGTCATGGGATTGTCCCAGCCCGCCTGCGATTGTTTGCAGAAGAGGCAGTTTCATGTGTACCCCGATGTTAGAATCGCGCGCAATATCGAAAGTGGGAGTGGTCATGAAGCAAAGCGACATGCAGCATTCATTTTTTGGCTACCGGGGACGCCGGCACCCCTTGATCGCAACTGCCTGCCTGATTTTGGTCCTTGCTGCTGGCTGCGACAAGGCCGCGCCGCCGCCGCCGGCACCACCGGCGGTCGAAGTCGTCAAGGTGGCGCAAAGAGACGTGCCGATTTACATGGAGTGGATCGGCTCCCTGGACGGAAATGTCAATGCCGTCATCCGTCCCCAGGTAACCGGCTATCTGATAAAACAAAACTACCGCGAAGGCGACTTGGTGAAACAGGGGCAGCCGCTGTTTGATATCGACCCGCGTACCTTCGAGTCCGCCGTCGAAGAGGCGAAGGGATTTCGCGCCCAGCAACAGGCCCGCTACGACACCACCAAGGCCAATCTTGCCCGCATCAAGCCTCTGGCGGCCAAGAACGCGGTGAGCCAGAAGGATCTCGACGATGCCGTAGGTGCCGACCTGTCTGCCAAGGCAGCACTCGATGCGGCAGAAGCCTCGTTGAAGACGGCGCAACTGAATCTCGGCTTCACCCGCATGACGTCTCCGATCACCGGCATTGCCGGCATCGCCAAGGCCCAGATCGGAGACCTTCTCAGTCCGAGCATGTCGTCGGAACTGACCACTGTCTCGTCCGTCGATCCGATCAGGGTCTATTTCAACATCAGCGAGCGCGAATACCTCAAGGTGGCTGGCAATAGTCCAGACCCAAAAGCTGACACAAAGGCACTACCAATTGACCTGATTCTGGTCGACGGCTCGTTTTATCCCGAGAAGGGAAAGTTCCTGCTGCTCAACCGGCAAGTTGATACGACGACGGGGACCTTCAAGGCCGCTGCCCAGTTTCCGAATCCCAAAAACCTTCTTCGTCCCGGCCAGTACGGCAAGATTCGGGTGACAATGTCGGTCAGCAAGGGAGCACTCCTGGTCCCGCAGCGTGCGGTCACCGAAATGCAGGGCAAGTACCTGGTCGCAGTTGTCGGCGCCGACAACAAGGTCGAGATCCGTCCGGTAACGGTCGGAGAACGGGTTGGTACCGAGTGGATCATCAGCGGCGGCCTGAAACCCGGCGAGAGCGTGGTGGCCGAGGGTACGCAGAAGGTCAAGCCTGGAGTTACCGTGAGTCCGAAGCCTTTCACACCGACACCGGAAGCACCCGCCGCGGCCGCCAGCCCGGCCAAGTCAGCGGAAAAACCAGCCGAAAAGCCTGCGGCACCGACACCGGCGGCCAAGGGATAAGCCGCCATGTCCAAGCTCTTCATCAATCGGCCGATAGTGGCCATGGTCATCTCGATCCTGATGACCATTGTCGGCCTGGTTGCCATGGCCGGACTGCCGACTGCCCAGTTCCCGGACATCGTGCCGCCCGAGATCCAGGTCAGCAGCACCTACACCGGCGCCGACGCGCTGACGGTCGAACAGGCGGTTTCCACGCCGATCGAGCAGCAGATGTCGGGTGTCGACAACATGAGCTACATGTACTCGATCAACGGCAACGACGGCACATCGACGCTGAGGGTCAACTTCGCGCTGGGCACCGACGCCAACACCGACCAGCTCCTCGCCCAGATGCGCGAAGGCCAGGCCGAGTCGCAACTTCCGGCGGATGTGCGCAACTACGGCGTCACCGTCGTCAAGTCGACCGCCTCGCCGCTGATCATGTTCGACCTCTACTCGCCGAAGGGCACCTACGACAACGTCTTTCTCGCCAACTACGCGTATATCAACATCAATGACCAGATGACGCGGGTCAAGGGGATCGCCAGCGTCACCGTGTTCGGCGCCGGTCAGTATGCGATGCGGATATGGGTCAGGCCCGATCAACTGGCCAAGCTGAACATCACGATTCCCGAAATCATGAATGCGGTCAACGCCCAGAATGCGGTCAATCCGGCGGGGACGATCGGTGGCGAACCGGTGCCGCGGGGTCAGGAGTTCGCCTACGCGGTGCGCGCCCAGGGCCGCTTGCAGACCGAGGAGGAGTTCGGCAACATCGTATTGCGCGCCAACCCGGACGGCTCGATCGTTCGGGTCCGTGATGTCGCGCGGATCGAACTCGGGGCCCAGAATTATTCCAAGCAGGGCCGGTTCAACGGCAAGCCCGCGGCCCTCGTCGCCCTCTACCTGATGCCGGGCTCCAATGCCATCGAAGCGGCCGACGGCGCCAAGAAGCTGATGGAGAAACTCAAGCAGAGCTTTCCGCCCGACCTCGAATACGCCGTTGCTCTCGACACCACGCTATCGGTGACGGAAGGCATCAAGGAGATCAAGCACACGCTGTTCGAGGCGCTGGTGCTGGTGATCATTGTCGTCTTTGTCTTCCTGCAGGGCTGGCGGGCAACGCTGATTCCGCTGCTTGCGGTGCCGGTATCACTGGTCGGCACCTTCATGCTGTTCCCGATGTTCGGCTTCTCCATCAATACCCTGTCGCTGTTTGGTCTGGTGTTGGCCATCGGTCTCGTCGTGGATGACGCCATCGTCGTCGTCGAAGCTGTCGAGCACCATATCGAACACGGCATGACACCAAAGGAAGCAACGATCAGGGCCATGGAAGAAGGGACCGGGCCGGTGATCGCCATTGCCGGCATCCTGGCGGCCGTTTTCGTGCCGACTGCCTTTATCCCCGGGATTACCGGTCAGCTCTACCAGCAGTTCGCGGGCACCATCGCCATTTCCGTGATCATCTCGGCATTCAACGCATTGACCCTTAGCCCGGCGCTTTGCGCCATGCTGCTCAGGCCCAAGGTCAAAGGCAGCGGCCCGCTGCAGAAGTTCTACGACTGGTTCAACGAGGTGTTCGGCCGCATTACCGGAGGCTATGTCGGCATCTGCCGGATTGCCATCCGCAGAAGCGTGCTCAGCCTGTTTTTCCTGGTGGCCGTCGCCGGGGCAACCGGTTTCTTCAGCAAGCTCGTCCCCGCCGGATTCCTTCCCGATGAGGATCAGGGCTACGTCTTTGCCGGAATTCAGCTTCCCGACGCTTCATCGATGCAGCGCACGGCGGAAATTTCCGCCCAGGCGGAGGAAATGATCATGAAGGTGCCTGGGGTGAAGTACGTCTCGACCGTCATCGGCTACAGCATGCTGAGCCAAGTGGCCAACAGCTACAGCGCCTTTTACTTCATCACCCTCGAGGATTGGGCGGAACGCAAGAAGCCAGAGGAGCAGTACACCGCAATCAAGGACGAACTGAACCGGAAACTTCGCAGCATCCCCGGCGCTGTTGCCTTTGCCTTTCCGCCACCGGCAATCGCCGGGGTAGGTGTTTCAGGCGGGGCGACTTTCATGCTCGAGGACCGTGCCGGAAAAGACATCGCCTTCCTCGCCGACAACACCGCCAAGTTTCTCGAAGCGGCAAGGAAGAGGCCGGAACTGGCCAGCGTCACGACGACATTCCGGCCGACCGTGCCACAACTGTTTATCGACGTCGATCAGGACAAGGTGCTGAAGCAGGGGGTCAAGCTCGACGACGTCTACAAGACCCTGCAGAGCTTCCTCGGCAGCGGCTTCGTCAATTATTTCAACCGCTTCGGACGCCAGTGGCAGGTGTTCGTGCAGGCCGAGGGCGACTACCGGACCAACATTCAGAATGTCGGCCAGTTCTACGTGCGCAATGCAAAGGGCGAAGCGGTGCCGCTCTCGGCGCTGACTTCAGTTCGCAACATGTCCGGGCCGGAATTCACGGTGCGCTACAACCTCTACCGCAGCGCCCAGATCAACGCCTCGGCGGCGCCCGGCTACAGTTCGGTGCAGGTGATGCGGGCCCTCGAGGAGGTTTTCGCCGAAACCATGCCTGTCGAAATGGGCTACGATTACATGGGCATGTCATTCCAGGAGCAGAAGGCGCAGCAGGGGGTATCGCCGGCGGTCATCTTCGGCTTCTCGCTGCTCTGCGTCTTCCTGATCCTGGCGGCGCAGTACGAGAGCTGGTCGCTGCCCTTTTCGGTATTGCTTGGAACGCCGATCGCCATCGCCGGTGCCTTTGTGGCACTGCTGTTGCGCGGCCAGGAACTCAACGTCTATGCGCAGATCGGTCTCGTGATGCTGATCGGCCTGGCGGCCAAGAACGCCATCCTGATTGTCGAATTTGCCAAGATGGAATATGAAAAGGGCGAGCTGTCGCTCGTCGATGCGACACTCAAGGGAGCCCAGTTGCGCCTGCGGCCGATTCTGATGACCTCGTTCGCCTTCATCCTCGGCTGCGTACCATTGGCCATTGCCGGTGGCGCCGGCGCCATATCGCGTCAGGTCATGGGCAGCGCTGTAATCGGCGGCATGCTGGCGGCCACCTGCATCGCCATCTTCATCATCCCGGTGACTTTCTACGTCGTCGAAAAAATGAGTCACAAGGGGCAAGCCGGTGTTGCCGGGCACGGCGGTGGCGGAACCGACGTCGGCAATCCGTCCGGGAAATCAGCCGGTAAGGAAGGGGATACCCATGCGTAAGCCCTTGCTTGTTTCACTGCTGGCGCTGACGGTCAGCGGTTGCATGATTGGTCCGGACTACTTCCGTCCGGCGGTTGAAACGCCGCCCGCCTGGCGCCTTAGCGAACAAAACGCCAAGGATCTGGCGAATACCATCTGGTGGGAGCAGTTCGGGGATCCGGTGCTCAACGAACTGGTGGCTACGGCACTGCGGGAAAACAAGGACCTGATGATCGCCGCGGCCCGCGTCGAGGAGTTCGCCGGCAATTACGGCATCGTTCGCTCGGGACTCTTCCCACAGGTCGGCGCCGGCTACGAGGCGGCGCGGCAGAGGGAAAACGTGAACGGCGAAGGCCACACCTACAACAGCTATCAGGCGGTGCTGAACGCGAGTTGGGAGATTGACATCTGGGGCCGCATCCGCCGCCAGACCGAGGCTGCGCGTGCCCAACTGCTGGCCAGCGAGGAAGGACGGCGCGGCGTCATCCTGTCGCTGGTCGGCAGCGTTGCCGGTTCCTACATCAATCTGCGCTCGCTTGACCGCCAACTGGAGATCGCCAGGGAGACGGCGAAGAGCCGCGGCGAGTCCTACGAGATATTCAAGCTCCGCTTTGAAGGCGGCGTCATATCGCAGCTCGAACTCAGCCAGAACAAGTCCCAGTACGAGGAGGCCCTGGCCAGCATTCCGCCGCTGGAAAAAGCTGTCGCCCAGCAGGAGAACGGTCTTAGCGTGCTGCTTGGCCGCAATCCCGGCCCCATCACGCGCGGGAAGAACATCGACCAGCTGGCACTGCCCCAGATCCCTGCCGGCCTGCCCTCGGACCTGCTCGAACGCCGGCCAGATATCCGGCGCGCGGAACAGAATCTGATCGCCGCCAATGCCCTGATCGGCGCTGCCAAGGCGGCCTACTATCCGACGATTTCGCTGACCGGACTCTTCGGCTACGCCAGCCTCAGCCTGGGCAATTTGTTCAACGGTTCGTCGAAGGTATGGCAATACGCTGCGCCGATCAGCATGCCGATCTTTACCGGTGGAGCGCTCGCCGGTCAGGTGCAGGTGGCTGAAGCCACGCAGCAGCAGGCCCTGTTCGGGTATCAGAAGGCGATCCAGGATGCCTTCCGTGAGGTCAATGACGAGCTTATCAACCAGGATCGCACGGGGGCGCAACTCCTGGCACAGCGGAGCCAGGTCAAATCGCTGGAACTCTATGCGGAAACCGCCCGGTTGCGTTACGACAACGGCTACACCAGTTATATCGAAGTGCTCGACGCGGAGCGCAGCCTGTTCAACGCCCAGTTGCAGTACACGCAGACGCAGCAGGCGCAGTTCCAGGCGATGACCAATCTCTACAAGGCGATGGGCGGCGGCTGGGTGGCCGAAGCGGAAAAGATGAGCGCCGCCGAGCCGGCAGGAAGATAGGAGCCTGCCCCGGAGAGGGGCAAGCCGGACATGGAGCGGGTGTAGCCCGCGAACAATCATCCCCCCCTTCCTGCGAACGGGGGAAAGGGAGTCGGAAATGATCGATCTTGAAGTTATTCACCGCGTCCAGGCGACGCTGCTCGAGCGCAAGGGCGCGGCGCCTGATTCTTCGTATGTTGCGAGCCTGTATGCCAAGGGCACCGATGCGATCTGCAAGAAGGTTGCCGAAGAAGCCGCAGAAACCATCATGGCGGCGAAGGATGGTGATCGCCTGCATCTGGTGCGCGAAGTAACCGACCTCTGGTTTCACAGCATGATCCTGCTCGCACAGTTCGGCATCGGCGTCGATGACGTGATGGTTGAGTTTCGTCGGCGGGAGGGCATTTCCGGCATCGACGAGAAGAACAGCCGGAGCCCCGAAAAATGAGCGACTGCATTTTTTGCCGGATCGCGCGTGGCGAGATCCCCTCGAAAAAAATCTATGAAGACGAGGAAATCCTCGCATTCCACGACATCAACCCGATTGCGCCGGTGCATTTCATGGTCGTGCCGAAACTGCATATACCTTCGCTGATGGAGGCCGACATGAGTCATCAGATGCTTCTGGGGCGCATTCTTGCGAAGGCGGGTGAATTGGCCAAAAGCCAGGGCCTCAACGAAGGCTTTCGCACCATAATCAACACCGGGCGGATCGGACAGCAGGAGGTGTATCATCTGCACGTTCATATCCTGGGCGGCCCCGAGCCTCTGGGATCCATGCTTAAGCGCAGAGCGCCTTGAGAATCCACTGAGCGCGAGGAGAAAAAAGGATGGGATCTTTCAGCATCTGGCACTGGCTGATCGTGCTGGTGATTGTCATGCTGGTGTTCGGCACAAAGAAGCTGCGCAACGTGGGATCGGATCTCGGTGGCGCGGTCAAGGGCTTCAAGGACGGCATGAAGGATGCCTCCGCCGAGAAGTCAGCCGAGAAGCCGGCGGAACCGCAGCAGGTTACCGGACAGACCATTGACGTCGAGTCGCGTCGGGAACAAACCAAGTCCTGATCCCTGGCGGCCGAGCGGTCTGCCTGTTTCTGCGGCCATGATCGTTCTGACGGCCCTACCTGCCATTTACCAATTACCAGCGAATCGATGTTCGACGTAGGCCTTTCCGAGTTGATGGTTATCGCCGTGGTGGCGCTGGTTGTCATCGGTCCGGAGCGCCTGCCCAAGGTGGCGCGCACCGCGGGCCTGCTTCTCGGCAGGTTGCAGCGCTACGTCAGTGACGTCAAAAGCGACATCAATCGTGAGATCCAGCTCGACGAACTGAAAAAGATGCAACAGCAAATGACGGATCAGGTGACCAACCTCCAGGCTTCCGTGACTCACGAAATGCGCGAGGTGGAATCCTCCGTGAATAATGTAATCGAACCGCTGGCGGCAGACGCCGCCGTATCGCCAGCACCGACTTCCGACGCAGTTCCTGCGGTCGGGACGCAGGCGGCATCGACGTTGGCCTCTGCCGCCGCTGCGGAAACACTCAAGTCCTGATGCTTGACCAGCAAGAGACTTTTCTCTCCCATCTGGTCGAGTTGCGCGACCGCCTGATTCGAAGTCTCATTGCAATCGGCGTTGCTTTCTTGCCGCTGGCCTTCTATGCCAGGGAACTTTATTCGGTCCTTGCCGCTCCCTTGCTGGCGACCCTGCCCGCCGGCGGTCAGATGATAGCCACTGATGTTGTTGGCGTGTTTCTGGTGCCGATGAAAGTGGCGTTGATGGTCGCCTTCCTGGTCGTCCTGCCCTACGTCCTGTACCAGATATGGGCCTTTGTCGCGCCGGGGCTGTACGCGCACGAGAAGAAGCTGGCGATGCCGCTTCTGGCCGCGTCGGTATTGCTTTTCTTCGTCGGCATGGCGTTCGCCTATTTCGCGTTCTTCCCGATGGTATTCGGTTTCATGGCGAAGTTCGCCCCGGAGGGGGTGGCATGGATGACCGACATCGAAAAGTATTTTTCCTTCGTTCTCACGATGTTCATGGCCTTCGGCGTTACCTTCGAGGTGCCGGTAATCGTCATCGTGCTGGTCAAGATCGGTATCGTCGATGTGGCGAAACTGCGCGAGTGGCGTCCCTACGTGATTGTCGGCGCCTTTGTCGTCGGCGCGGTGTTTACCCCGCCAGACGTGATTTCCCAGTTCATGATGGCAGTGCCGCTGTGGCTGCTCTATGAACTGGGAATTGTCCTGGCGAGCGTCATTGTGCGGCCGGCCCCGGAGCCTGTCGGCGAAACGGACTACCGTCCACCCTCGGATGAGGAAATGAACCGGGAACTTGATCGCGCCGAGCAGCGATCGCGCGATTAGCCCGCCTGACCGAGGCAGCAGGAAATGTGCGGCGTCAGAATCGTTGCATACTGAATGGAACGCGGTTTTTCAGGACGTGCTGGCCGTTGCGTGCCACAAACGCAGCTTGTCCAGCGAGACCCGGTCAGCTTCCGGCAGCACCATTCGTGCGCCGTCGAAATTCTCGTGGATGGTGTAATCGCTGACCGTGATCACGGTGGGTATTCCTGCCGCGAGGCTGGCCGCCAGCCCGTGGGAGGAATCTTCCACGGCGAGGCAGTCACGGGCCGGCAGATTGAGTTGCCGCAGGGTCCATAGGTAGATTTCCGGCGACGGTTTTTTGGCCGTCACGACCGCGCCGGAAGCAATGGCATCGAACCATGTGTCGGCGTTCGGGCCCAGATTGGCCCGCAACAGTCCGACCACGTTTTCCAGTTTGGAACTTGAGGCGATAGCCAACCGCACGCCTTCGGTGCGTGCATCGCAGATCAACTGACCGATGTCTGCCCGCAACGGAATCGCTCCGGCGGCAAGGAGGCGCTGATAATTGCGCGTCTTGATATCGTGTATGCGGTGCAGTAATTCGTCGAAATCAGGACGCGCACTGGTTGCCGGATCGAACTTCTCGGCGTAGTGGCGAATTCTTTCCAGGCCGCCGGTGACATCCAGCAGGGTGCCGTAAAAGGCTTCGTCCCAGTGCCAGGGCAGCCCCACTTCGGCAAAAGCGGCATTGAACGCAGGGCGATGGCCGTCGCGCTCCGTATTGGCAAGGGTACCGTCGACATCAAAAATGATCGCGCGCAGAGCCATGATGAGTAACATCCGACATGAAATGAGGGTTAAAGACTAGCCGATTTTTGGCTTGGCGGGAAAATTCGGCGAATTATTTTGGAAGCCGTGCCGCGCTGGTTTTGCTCGGACCCGGACGGTGCTAGAGTGCACCCCAACTGGCGCCAGTGCTTTGCTGGCGCACCTCGAGCAGCACCGTAACCGGAGACTGAGCGCACGTGAAACCGACGAATATCGGCGCCCACGACTATTTTCACAAAGTCGTGGATTGTCAGTGGGCCTGTCCGGCCCATACCCCCGTTCCAGAATACATCCGCCTGATCGCTGCCGGCCGATACTCGGATGCCTACATGATCAACTGGCGCTCGAATGTCTTTCCGGGAATTCTTGGCCGCGTGTGCGATCGTCCGTGCGAGCCGGCCTGTCGCCGCGGAAGGGTCGACACGGAACCGGTGGCGATCTGCCGGTTGAAGCGTGTCTGCGCCGACCTCAAGGACGACATTCAGGATCGCCTGCCGCGCGCGCCTGACAAGAAGAACGGCAAGCGGATTGCCTGTGTCGGTGCCGGACCCGCCTCGCTGACCGTGGCGCGCGACCTGGCCTCGATCGGTTATCAGGTCACCGTGTTCGATAGCGGCCCCTTGCCCGGCGGCATGATGCGCAGCCAGATTCCGAAATTCCGCCTGCCCGACACCGTGATCGACGAAGAGTGCGGCTACATCATCAACCTGGGCGTCGAGACCCGCTACAACCAATGGGTGAACAGTCTGCGCGAGCTGGTGGATGGCGATTGGGACGCCGTCTTCGTCGGCACCGGCGCGCCGCGCGGGCGCGATGCGCCGATCCCTGGCCGCCAGGAAGCCGCCAAGTACATCCATATCGGCATTGAATGGCTGGCCAATGTGGCATTCGGCCATACGACGCCGATTTCGGAGCGCGTGATCGTGCTGGGCGGCGGCGCCACGGCCATGGACTGCTGCCGTTCGGCGCGCCGGATGGGCGGCGAGGACGTCAAGGTCATCGTTCGCAGCGGCTTCGAGGAAATGAAGGCCTCGCCCTGGGAGAAGGAAGAGGCCATCCATGAAGGCATTCCCATCCTCAACATGCGCGTGCCCAAGGAGTTCCGCCACGACAACGGTAAGTTGAGCGGCGTGCTGTTCGAAATCGTGCGCGCCGAGTACGATGCCAAGGGCCGGCGCAGCCTGATTCCGACCGGCGAGCCCGACGAGTTCCACGAATGCGACGAGGTCCTGGTGGCAATCGGCCAGGAAACCGCCTTCCCCTGGATCGAGAAGGACATCGGCCTCGAATTCGACAAGTGGGAGATGCCGGTGCTGAACCCGGCAACGCTGCAATCGACTCTGCCGAAGGTGATTTTCGGCGGCGATGCCGCGCTTGGTCCGAAGAACATCATCACCGCGGCCGCCCAGGGCCACGAGGCGGCAATTTCCATTGACCTGTTTTGCCGCGGCAAAGACCTGCTGAAGCGCCCGCCGCCGATGACCAACCTCGTCAGCCAGAAGATGGGCATCCACGAGTGGAGCTACGACAACCAGGTTTCCGAGGAAGAGCGCAAGAAGGTGCCGGTCAAGGCGCTGGAAAAGACCCTCAAGGACATCAAGCTCGAACTCGAAATGGGCTTCGATCCCTTCATGGCTTGCGCCGAGGCGGAGCGCTGCCTCAACTGCGACATCGAGACGGTGTTCACGGCCAAGGGCTGCATCGAATGCGATGCCTGTGTCGATATCTGCCCGACGGAATGCATCACTTTCACCAGCAACGGCGAGGAGGACGATCTGCGCGGTCGCCTCAAGGCGCCGGCGAAGAACCATGATCAGGCGCTGTATGTCTCGGACGTGCTGAAGACCGGGCGGGTCATGGTCAAGGACGAGAACATCTGCCTGCATTGCGGGATGTGCGCCGAGCGTTGCCCCACGGGCGCCTGGGACATGCAGAAATTCTTCCTGCAATGTGCCGAAGCAGGAACGGAGCCGAAAAGGACATGAGTGCCATGAAACCAATCCACAGCACCAACGATTTCGTCATCAAGTTTGCCAACGTCAATGGTTCGGGTTCCGCCTCCGCCAACGAGATGTTTGCCCGAGCCATCATGCGCATGGGCGTGCCGGTGGCGCCGCGCAATATTTTTCCATCGAACATCCAGGGCATGCCGACCTGGTACGAGATGCGCGTCTCGGCGGCGGGCTGGCTTGGCCGTCGTGGGGGGTGCGACCTCATGGTGGCGATGAATCCGCAAACCTGGGACCGCGACATTGCCGAGATCGAGCCCGGCGGCTACCTGTTCTACGACTCGACCAAAGCGCAGCCCCGCTCGCGTTTCCGCGAAGACATCACGGTGCTGGGCATTCCCCTCACCGAGATATGCAACCGCGAATACACCGACGCCCGCCAGCGCCAGCTGTTCAAGAACATCATGTACGTCGGTGCGCTGACGGCCTTGCTCGGCATGGATTTCAGCGTCGTCGAGAAGCTGATCGCCGACCAGTACCGCGGCAAGGACAAGCTGATCGATGCCAACGTCAATGCGCTGAAGCTGGGCTACGAGCATGCCATGCAGAATCTTTCCTGCCCGATCGGCTTGCGCGTCGAGCGTGCCGACGGTGTCGGCAAGCAGATTTTCATCAACGGCAACAATGCCTGCGGTCTTGGCGCGGTGTATGGCGGTGCCACGGTTGCCGGCTGGTACCCGATCACGCCGTCGACTTCTGTGATCGAGGCCTTCGGCAGCTATTGCCGCAAGTACCGCACCGACCCCGACAACGGCATGGCGCGCTACGCGATTGTCCAGGCCGAGGACGAACTGGCCTCGATCGGCATGGTCATCGGCGCTGCCTGGAACGGCGCCCGTGCGTTTACCGCGACTTCCGGCCCAGGCATTTCGCTGATGCAGGAGTTCTTCGGCCTGGCCTATTTCGCCGAAGTGCCGGTCGTCGTGTTCAACGTGCAGCGCGGCGGGCCTTCCACCGGCATGCCGACGCGCACCCAGCAGTCCGACCTGATCGCCTGCGCCTACGCATCCCACGGCGACACCAAGCATGTGCTGCTGTTTCCGGAAGACCCCTATGAGTGCTTCACGCTCGGCGCCCAGGCCTTTGACCTCGCGGATCGCCTGCAGACGCCGGTATTCGTCCTGCTCGATCTTGACATCGGCATGAATGACAGACTGTGCCAGCCTTTTGATTGGGACGACCAGCGCCGTTATGATCGCGGCAAGGTGATGACCGCGGAACAACTCGAAGCGGGCAAGAATTTCGGCCGCTATCTCGATGTCGATGGCGACGGCATACCCTGGCGCACGATTCCCGGCACACATCCGACCAAGGGCGCTTTCTTCAGCCGGGGCACCACGCGCAACGCCTACGCCAAGTACAGCGAAGCCGGCACGGACTATGTGTACAACATGGAGCGCCTGCGGCGCAAGTTCGAAACGGCCAAGAAGATGGTCCCGGCGCCGGTGCTGAAGCCCGCATCCCAGGCCACCCGCTTTGGCGCTATCCATTATGGCTCGACCAGTCCGGCCATGGCCGAGGCGTCGGCGCTGCTCGAAGCCCAGGGAATCCATGTCGACACCCTGCGCGTGCGCGGCTTCCCGTTTGCCGACGAAGTCATCGACTTCATCAACGACCATGATGTCGTTTTCGTCGTTGAGCAGAACGAAAGCGGCCAGTTGCGCATGTTGCTGCTGACTGAAGGCGAAATCGATCCGAAGAAACTGGTCCGCGTCCTGCACTACGACGGCACCCCGATCACCGCCCGCTTCATTGCCGGCAGGATTGGCGACGCATTGTCGGAACACAAGGTGACTCCCATTCGCAAACAGGTGGCCTCATGACCTATCTCGCCAAACCGAAACTGCTGCGGACCGATGCCCCGAAGAATTCGCTGGGCTATACGCGGCGCGACTATGAAGGCGCCATTTCGACGCTGTGTGCCGGCTGCGGTCACGATTCGATCAGCGCCGCGATCGTGCAGGCCTGCTTCGATCTCGACATCGAGCCGCACCGGGTGGCCAAGCTCTCGGGCATCGGCTGCTCGTCGAAAACGCCGGACTATTTCCTCGGCGCCTCCCACGGCTTCAACACCACGCACGGCCGGATGCCCTCGGTGCTGACGGGCGCCGCCCTGGCCAATCGCGACCTGACCTACATGGGCATCTCGGGTGACGGCGATTCGGCCTCGATCGGCATCGGCCAGTTCGCGCACGCCATGCGCCGCGGCGTGAACATGACCTACATCGTCGAGAACATCGGCGTCTACGGCCTCACCAAGGGCCAGTTCTCGGCTACGGCCGACAAGGGCTCGAAGAGCAAGCGCGGCGTCGTCAACAACGACACGCCGATCGATCTGGTGGCTCTGGCGCTGCAACTCGGCGCCAGCTATGTCGCGCGCAGTTTCTCCGGCGACAAGGAACAGCTGATACCGCTGATCAAGGGCGCCCTGCGTCACCGCGGTCCGGCCTTCATCGACGTCATAAGCCCCTGCGTCACGTTCAACAACCACGCCGGCTCGACCAAGAGTTACGACTATGTGCGCGAGCACAACGACGCCGTCAATCGCCTGGACTTCATACTCCCGCGCGACCAGATCAACGCCACCTACGCCCCCGGCGAATTGCGCCGCATCGTTCAGCACGACGGCTCGATCCTGCATCTGCGCAAGCTGGATAGCGATTACGATCCCTCGGATCGCGTCGGCGCCATGAACCACCTGCAGGAGCGACATGCCCTGGGCGAAATTGTCACCGGCCTGCTCTATGTGGACAGCAGTGCCGAGGATCTGCATCGCCATCTGAATACGGTGGAGAAACCGCTGAACCAGCTCGGTGATGCCTATCTCTGTCCCGGCAGCAAGGCGCTGGACGCGCTCAACGCCTCGCTGCGCTAGCCAGCGGCGGCGCTTGTTCCCGCTTATTCCTTGGGCGGTTTCGGCCGCTTGCCGATGATGATGTCGACGCCAACGGCGCGACCTTCGCGCTTCAATTCGAAGCGCGCGGTCTTGCCCGGCTCCAGTGCGGCGATCAGTTCCAGCATTGCCTGTGCATCCTTCACCGGTTTGCCCGCGACCTGGGTCAGCACGTCACCCGGTTTGATGCCGGCCTTGTCTGCCGGACCGCCGCGCATTACGCCGGCAATCAGCGCACCTGAGGTGTCAGCCAGCTTGAAGGACTCGGCAAGTTCCGGGGTGAGTTCCTGTACCTCGATGCCGACCCAGCCGCGCGTCACGCCGCCGGTCTTCACGATCTGTTCCATGACGCTCTTCGCCAGCGAGACGGGGATTGCAAAGCCGATACCCATCGAGCCGCCGCTTTGCGAATAGATCGCCGTGTTGATGCCCACCAGATGGCCGTTGGCATCGACCAGCGCACCACCCGAATTGCCGGGATTGATCGCCGCGTCGGTCTGGATGAAGTTCTCGAAGGTGTTGATGCCCAGATGCGAGCGACCCAGCGCCGAGACGATGCCGGCTGTGACAGTCTGGCCGACGCCGAAGGGATTGCCGATGGCCAGCACCACGTCGCCGACACGCAGGGTGTCGCTGCTGCCGAAGGCGATTACCGGCAACTTGTGGTCGGCCGGGATGCGCAGCACCGCCAGATCGGACTCCGGGTCCGAGCCGACTACACGAGCCTTGTACTTGTGTCCGTCGTTGTGGGCGACCTCGATCTCGTCGGCACCGTCGATCACGTGGAAGTTGGTCAGGATATATCCCTCGGGCGAGACCACCACACCGCTACCCAGTCCCGAGCGGCGCTGTGACTGTTCGCCGAAGCGATCGCCAAAAAAGTGACGGAAAATGGGGTCGTCGATGAAGGGATGGCGCGGACCCTTCACCTCCTGGCTGGTGAAAATATGCACCACTGCGGGAATCGCTTTTTTCGCTGCTTCCGCATGGGAACCCGGACGATAAATTTCACTGCCGGCGGGGGCTTCGACCACGGTGGCGACTTCGAAAACGCCGCCGCCCGAGGCGGCGGGCAGATGGCTCAGCCACTCCGGCTTGAGTGTCTTGACAACGAACAGGACAGCAATGGCGACCGTGACGGGCTGGGCAAAAATCAGCCAAAGGCGGCGCATAATTTGGTTTTCGTCGTGTTCCCGGCGTGGCCGGAGACGGTTTCCCTTGCGGGCGGGGTATGAATGATGCCGGATGATTCGGTACTACGGGAAGATCTTCGCGCTGATCTGGATGCTCTGCTCGATGCCGCGCGCTTTCGCGATTATTGCCCAAACGGCCTGCAAGTGGAAGGTAGCGAGAGGATCGGGCGCATCGTCTGCGGGGTCACCGCCAGCCAGGCGCTGATCGAGGCTGCCATCGAACGCGATGCGGATGCGCTGCTGGTGCATCACGGCTGGTTCTGGAAAGCCGAAGACGCTCGCATCACGGGTTTTCGCAAACGGCGCATGGCGCGCCTGCTGGCGCATGACATCAACCTGTTTGCCTACCATTTGCCGCTGGACGCCCATGCCACGCTGGGCAACAACGCTCAGTTCGCGCTGCGTCTGGGCTGGACCGTCACGGGCCGCTTCGGCGAGCAGGAAATCGGCTTTGCCGGCGTTCCGCCAGCGCCGACTTTGGCCGGCGAACTGGCGCGGCAAATGGGGCAGGTGCTGGGTCGCGCACCCATGCTGATCGGCGATCCTGCGCACAGGGTGGAACGCATCGCCTGGTGCAGCGGCGGCGCGCAGGGTTACTTCGAAGGAGCCCTGGCAACAGGGGCGGACGTCTTCGTTTCGGGCGAGATCTCGGAACAGACCGTGCACCTTGCGCGGGAAACCGGGATGGCTTTCATCGCGGCGGGCCATCATGCAACGGAACGCTACGGCGTGATGGCGCTGGGCGCACATATGGCGCAAAGGTTCGGCATCCATTGCGAGTTTGTCGATATCGACAATCCGGTGTGAGCCTTCCGGCAATTGCTGCGAGGCGTTGAACCGCCCTTTTAGCGCCGCGTCAGAACCTATCTTGATCTTGCCTGATCGAATGTCTTGGTTTGCGGCTTGCTCGCGCCTGCCGACGGAAAGAAGCATGACGGACGGTGACTGCCGCGTGTAGAATTCGCCCTTGGTTACTGACTCATTGGTCAGTAATAATCCTCAACACGAGAATCGTAGTCTGGCGTCATGGATGCCGCGCCGATTCCCCACCCGAGAACGTCTCATGCCATCGAAGAATCGCCCTCTGGTTATTGCCATTGCCGTTATCGGCCTGGCCTGTTTGGCAACTTTTGCCTGGTATGCCAATCAATCGGGCGGTGGCGCGCCGGCGGCAAGTGCCGCCAAGCCAGGTGCCCCGGCCGGTGGCCCGCCGGGCGGATTCGCGACGGCGGTTGAAATCGCCAAGGTGGCATCGGTCAAGCTTGATGACGAAGTCAGTGCTGTCGGCTCGCTGAAATCGGTTGACTCGGTAGTTTTGCGGCCCGAGGTTGCAGGGCGTGTCGCGGCGATCCGCTTTGCCGACGGCCAGAAGGCGGCAAAGGGCGACGTCCTTATCGAACTGGATGCCAGGACCCAGGCGGCTGAATTGCAGCAGGCCAAGGCCAATCTCGGGCTGGCGCAGGCCAACGCGAAGCGCAACGAAGACTTGTACCAGAAGAAATTCGTTTCGCAACGCGCGCTCGAAGAAACCCAGGCGCAGCTCAAGGTGCAGGAAGCCAGTGTTGCGCTGGCTGCCGCCAAGCTCGACAAGATGACGCTGCGGGCGCCGTTTGCCGGCGTCGTAGGTCTGCGCAGCGTATCGGTGGGCGATTACGTCAAGGAAGGCCAGGAACTGGTCAATTTTGAAGGCGTGGCGACGCTGAAGGTGGATTTCAGTTTGCCGGAAATGCACCTGGCCAAACTCGCCAGGGGCCAGCGCGTCGAACTGACCAGCGATGCAATGCCGGGCAAGCGCTTTGTGGCGACGGTAGATGCGATCGATCCACGAATAGACGCCAACGGCCGTTCCCTGGCCGTGCGGGCGAAGGTCGATAACGCCGACGGCGCGCTGCGCCCGGGCATGTTCATGCGCGTCCGCCTGATCTTCGCCAGCCGCGAAAACATTTTGACCATTCCGGAACAGGCGCTGGTTCCCGCGGCACAGGGAATTTCGGTCTTCGTCGTCAGTGACGGCAAGGCGAAGCAGACCTCGGTAAACCTCGGACAGCGCCATGCCGGCAGCGTCGAGATTGTCGAGGGATTGAAGGCGGGCGATAGCGTCGTGACGGCGGGTCAGCTCAAACTGCGCGACGGTGCGCAGGTCAAGCCGGTCGAGGCGGCGGCGCCGGACGGCACGAGCAGTAAGGCGGCCATGGCGGAAACCAGGCCGGCACAGGGCAGGTGAGATGAAAATCTCCGAACTCTGCATCCAGCGCCCGGTTTTTGCGACCGTGATGAGCCTCACGGTGATGCTGATCGGGCTCGTCTCCTATACGCGATTGCCGGTGCGCGAATATCCGAAGATCGACGAGCCGGTAGTGACAGTCGATACCACCTATCGCGGCGCCTCCGCGGAAATAATCGAGTCGCAAATCAGCAAGCCGCTGGAAGATTCCCTGGCCGGCATCGAGGGCGTCGATGTCCTGTCGTCGCTCTCGCGCGCAGAGAACAGCCAGATTTCGGTGCGTTTCAAGATCGAGCGCAACCCCGATTCGGCCGCCTCGGATGTACGTGACCGTGTCGCCCGCGTCCGCTCCAAACTGCCGCAGGCGATCGATGAGCCGGTGATCGCCAAGGTCGAAGCCGACGCCAATCCGATCATCTGGGTGGCCTTCTCGTCCGATCAGCACTCGCCGCTCGAGGTGACCGATTTCGCCAGTCGCATCGTCAAGCCGCGCCTGCAAACACTGCCGGGCGCGGCGGACGTGCGCATCTTCGGCGACCGCAAGTTCGCCATGCGTGTCTGGCTCGACCGCGAACGGCTGGCGGCCCACAACCTGACGCCGGCGGACGTCGAAGACGCGCTGCGCAAACAGAACATCGAGGTACCCGCCGGCCGCATCGAGAGTGTTCAGCGCGAGTTTTCCGTCGTCGCCCAAACAGACTTGACCAAACCGGCAGAGTTCGAGAAAGTGGTCGTGCGTGCGCCGACAGCCGCCAGCCCTTACCCGGTAAAAATCGGCGATGTCGGTCGTGTCGAAGTCGGAGCTGCCAGCGAACGCAGCTCGGTGCGGTTCAACGGACGCAGCGCCGTGGCGCTGGGTGTCATCAAGCAGGCGACCGCCAATCCGCTAGACCTTTCCCGGGCGCTGCGCGCCGAACTGCCGCGCGTCACCAAGGACCTTCCGCAGGGCATGCAGGCGAAGATCGCCTACGATTCGTCGATCTTCATCGACCGTTCGATAGAGGCGGTGTTCAAGACGATAGGCGAGGCGATATTGCTGGTCGTGCTGATCATCTTCTTCTTCCTGCGCAATGTGCGGGCGACGCTGATTCCCCTGGTGACGATTCCGGTGTCCCTGATCGGTGGCTTTGCCATCATGTTCGTGCTCGGCTTCACCGTGAATACGCTGACGCTGCTGGCGCTGGTGCTGGCCATCGGCCTGGTTGTCGATGACGCGATCGTGGTGCTGGAAAACATCTACCGGCATATCGAGCAGGGCATGGACCGCCGCCAGGCGGCGCTGCTCGGCGCCAGGGAAATCGGCTTTGCGGTGGTGGCGATGACGCTGACGCTGGCGGCGGTGTATGCGCCCGTCGCCTTCATGACCGGTCGCACCGGCAAGCTCTTCGTCGAGTTTGCATTGACCCTGGCCGGGGCGGTCAGCGTTTCCGGCTTTGTCGCCCTGACGCTGTCGCCGATGATGTGCTCGCTGCTGCTGACCCACGAGAAGAAGCACGGCAAGCTCTATCTTGTCATCGAAGGATTTCTGCATGGGGTGACCGAGGTTTATCGACGCGTCTTGTCGGCGTCGCTCAAGCGCCGCTGGATCGTGTTGCTGGCCTTCGTCGTGGTCGCCGGCGCCGGCGTGTTTTTCCTCAAGGCGCTGAAATCGGAATTGGCTCCCGTCGAGGATCGCGGCGTGATTCTCGGCGTCTTTCTCGGGCCGGAAGGCGCGACGCTCGACTACACCGCAAAGTATGCAAACCAACTCGAAGAGATCTACAGCAAGACCAAGGATGTGGAACGTTACTTCGTCGTCGCCGGCAATCCGACGGTGTCGCAGGGTATTTCCTTCGTCGGCCTCAACGACTGGAACGCGCGTGATCGCCGGTCGGCTGATATTGTCAAGGAATTGCAGCCCAAGTTCTTCGCCATCCCCGGCGTGCTGGCCTTCCCGGTGATGCCGCCATCGCTGGGTCAGAGTCCGCGCGAACGGCCAGTCAATTTTGTCGTCATCACCTCGGCCTCCTACGCCGAACTGCAAGGCGTCACCGATCGACTGCTCGTGGAGTTCGCCAAGAATCCGGGGCTGACCAACGTCGATACCGACCTCAAGCTGAACAAGCCGGAACTTTCGGTCGCCGTCGATCGCGAGCGTGCCGCCGATCTCGGCGTTGCCATCGAGACCGTCGGCCGCACCCTCGAAACCATGCTCGGCGGCCGCCAGGTGACGCGCTACAAGCAGGATGGCGAGCAATATGACGTCATCGTCCAGGTGGCGGCTACCGACCGCAGTACACCCGCCGACGTCGGCGGTACCTTCGTCCGCGCCAACGGCGGGCAGATGGTGCCGCTCGACAGCCTCGTCAAGGTCGGCGAGACGGTGAGCCCGCGCGAACTCAACCACTTCGGCCAGCGCCGCGCCGTGACGATTACCGCCAATCTGGCGCCGGGATATGCCTTGGGTGAGGCGTTGACCTACATGGAGGGCGTCGCCGGGCGCATCCTGCCCGCGGGCTACGCCGTCGATTACAACGGCCAGTCGCGCGAGTTCAAGGTCTCGTCGAGTTCGCTGGCACTGACCTTCGTGCTGGCGCTGGCCTTCATCTACCTGGTGCTGGCCGGGCAGTTCGAAAGTTTCCGCGATCCTTTCATCATCATGCTGACGGTACCCTTGTCGATGACCGGCGCCCTGCTGGCCCTGTGGGCGAGTGGCGGCACGCTCAACGTGTATAGCCAGATCGGCCTGGTGACCCTGGTCGGCCTGATCACCAAGCACGGCATCCTGATCGTCGAATTCGCCAACCAGCTGCGCGCCCAGGGGCGCGAACGGGTGACGGCCGTGATCGAATCGGCGGTGCAGCGCCTGCGGCCGATCCTCATGACCACCGGCGCCAAGGTGCTCGGCGCCGTACCGCTCGCCTTCGCCACCGGTGCCGGCGCCGAATCGCGCCAGCAGATCGGCTGGGTCATCGTCGGCGGACTGCTGCTCGGCACCTTCTTCACGCTGTTCGTGGTGCCGACCGTGTATTCCTATCTGTCCGGTAGCCATGTTGCCGAGGACGACGCGGACGCGGTGGCGGTCGCCGGGGAGTGATTGAGGCACGGGCCAGGGCAGGAAAGGGAGAAGCATGGACGCTTGGCCGAAATACAGTCATTCGTCCGGATCTGTCGAGTTCTTTAAGGCGTGCCTTCATTGCAGCCGGAAGCTAACCGGAAACAGGGTTTGGCGCGGATTGCCGGGCAGGGCGCCGATGTTGCGCGCGGCATCGAGCGCCGCCTGGTCGAGGATGGCGTGGCCCGAACTGCGGGCGACGGCGGCGGAAACAAGCTGGCCGTTTTCTGCAAGCGACAGCAGCAGGATCACCTCGCCCTCCAGTCCCATGGCCACGGCCTGCGGTGGATAGAACAGATGTTTCGACAGCGCGGCTTGTGCGCGACGCAGCGAGGCGCCCTGCAGGCGGCGGGGTGGCATTGCGAGTTGCTCGGGAACGGTATCGGCGCTGCTGGCTTCGGTGCTGACGGCTTCGGCCATCGCCTCCGGGGCAGGGGGCGGGATCAGTCGCGCTTCGATGTTGGGCTTTGGCAGCGGTTGCTGTTTTGCCGCCAGCCACATCGGGGCGACGATCAGGGTGGCGTGCAGGGTGAGGCTTAGCAGTAGGGCGAGGTGGAGCGGCATTGACAGGATTCTAGGTCCCCTCGGCCTGCGATAGGGATGGCATCTACCGGCGGGATTGCGCCAGGGGATGCCTGCCTGTCTCGCGCAAGTTTCGGCCCCCGAAGGGGAACTCCCGCCATGCAAGGTCCCGGCATGCAGAGCACCATCCGTCGCACTGAAGGCAGTGGACATGGACATATACTTCGGCCCATGAAAATTTCCATCTTCCTGCTGGCGCTGTTTCTGGCGGTCGCTCCGGCGCGGGCACAGGCCCTGCCTGACGCCATCAGGTTTTCCATCGTTGTCGAGCGTGGCGACCTGTCGCTTGCGCGCGAGTGGCTGGATGCGGGACTGCCGCCGGATTTCGAAGGCAACGTGATCGGCACCGGTCTGATGATCGGCGCCTGGGAGGGCAACATTCCGATGATGGAACTTTTTCTCTCGCGCGGTGCCGATATCAACAAGGTCAATGCACATGGCGAGCAGGCGCTGCTGCATGCTGCATGGAAGGGCCGCCTCGAGGCGGTTCGCTGGCTGGTGGAACATGGTGCACGCATGAACCGGGAAGGCAAGCAATGGGCCGCCTTGCACTACGCGGCGTTTGGCGGCCACGCCGAGGTGGTGGCCTATCTGCTCGAGCGCGGCGCCGACGTCAATGCGCTGTCCACCAACGGCTCGACGGCGCTGATGATGGCGGCGCGCGAGGGCAAGGAATCGATTGCCAAGACGCTGCTGGCTTCCGGCGCCCGGACCGATATCGTCAATGAGTGGGGAGATGACGCCGTGCGCTGGGCGATGCGCTACAACAACCTGCAGATCGCTAGTGAAATCGCCGGGCGCGAGAAGTTTGCCGTGGCGGCCGCGAAGCCGGCGGCTACCTGGGGCCGGCCCGTGCGTTCGCTGCCGCTGCCAGATCGCGCCGATCTGCTGCTGGCCCAGGCCCGCAAGATGGAAGCGGCCGGACGCCGCGATGAAGCGCTGAAGCTCTATCGTGCCGCCCTCGCGGCGATCCGTGAGCCCGGCACGGGTGCGAACAAGGCTTCCACCGCAGCTCGCGCCACAACGGGGATGGTGATTACCGCGCGACGGGACAAGCCCGGCGAGCAGACGGCCACGCTGAATTACGCCACGCCGGCTGCCGGCATCGACGATCATTCGAAAGTCGGCGCTGGTGGAACGGCGGACATCGCTGATGACTGGTTGCGCCGCGCCCGCGAGTTTGAAGCGGCAGGCCGCAGGAAGGAAGCCCTCACCGCCTATCGTCAGGCCGCGGCCGCATTGCGTGGCGGTGGCCAGGTCCCTGACATTTCGCCAATACATCCGTGAGTCACCGGGAGTCGCGAGAAGGGCGACGGGACGAGCGAAACTTGACAGCTAAAGTTTTAAGTATTACGATAAGCACAATTCACTTACGAAAAGTGAAATAAAGTTCGACCCCAAGGAGCTCCGATGACCGAGAAAAAATTTGCTTCCCATGCTGACCTCGAAGAAAAGAAAGTTAGCTTCGAGAAACTGTCGGACAACGCCTGGGCCTATACCGCCGAGGGCGATCCCAATACCGGGGTGATCATCGGCAAGGATGCCGTGATGATCATCGATGCCACGGCGACACCAGTCATGGCGCAGGACGTGATCCGCCATGTGCGCCGCATCACCGACAAACCGATCAAGTACGTCACGCTGACCCATTACCACGCGGTGCGCGTGCTGGGCGCCTCGGGCTACAAGAAGGAAGGCCTGCAGGACATCATCGCCTCGAAGCAGACGCGCGAGCTGATCGTCGAGCGCGGCCAGCAGGACATGGATTCGGAGATCGGACGTTTCCCGCGCCTGTTCAATGCGGTCGAGAGCGTGCCCGGCCTGACCTGGCCGACCGTGGTGTTCGACAAGGAGCTGACGCTGTGGATGGGCGACCTCGAAGTCAGGATCATGCATCTGGGGCGCGGCCATACCAAGGGCGACACGGTAGTCTGGCTGCCGCAGCAGAAGATCCTGTTTTCAGGCGACCTGGTGGAAGCCGATGCCGCCTGCTACACGGGCGACGCCTACCTGGCTGACTGGCCGGCCACCCTTGATGCGCTGGCCGCCCTGCAGCCGGAGAAGATGATCCCCGGCCGCGGTCCGGCCCTGATGAATCCCGAGCGGGTGCAGCAGGGCCTGGCCTACACCCGCGACTTCGTCTCGACCCTTTATCGCAGCGCGCAGGAAGCCGTGTCCCAGGGCATGGATCTCGCGGCCTGCATGGCGCATGTGCGCTGCGCCATGGATCCGAAATTCGCCAGCGTCTTCATCTACGAACACTGCCTGCCCTTCGACGTGACGCGTGCCCACGATGAGGCTTCCGGTATCAAAGACCCGCGCATCTGGACCGCCGAGCGCGATCAGGAAATGTGGCATGCGCTGCAGGCGGCGTGACGCCGGCGCCGACTCCTGAGAGGAGACGGATCGATGCTGAAGACCTACACCTATCCAAGGTTCGAATACAGGACGCCGCCGGAAATTGCCAGCGGCAAGACGCTGAAAGTGCCCGTGGTGGTGGTCGGCGCCGGTCCCGTGGGTCTGGCGGCCGCGCTCGACCTGCAACAGCAGGGTGTGCCGGTACTCTTGCTGGATGAAGACGATACCGTGTCGATCGGTTCGCGCGGTGTCTGTTATGCCAAGCGGACGCTGGAAATCCTCGATCGGCTCGGCGTGGGTGAAGCGGTCTGCACCAAGGGTGTATCGTGGAATGTCGGGCGCACGTTCTTTGGCAACGGGGAGGTGTACAGGTTCAATTTGGTACCCGAACCGGATCATCATCGTCCCGGCATGGTGAACCTGCAGCAGTACTATCTCGAAGAATATCTCGCGGCATCTGCTGCCTCGCGACCCGACATTGAATTGCGCTGGAAGAACAAGGTCGTCTCGGTGGCGCAGGGCGGCACAACCGTCACGCTCGGGGTCGAGACCGAGGACGGTCACTACACGGTCGAAGCTGACTGGCTGATCGCCGCCGACGGTGCGCGCAGCCCGCTACGCCGCATGCTCGGCCTCGATGTCGAAGGCAAGATCTTCATGGACCGTTTCCTCATCGCCGACGTGGTGATGACCGCCGATGTGCCGGCCGAACGCTGGTTCTGGTTCGATCCGCCCTTCCATCCGGGACAGTCGGTGCTGCTGCACAAGCAGGCCGACAACGTATTCCGCATCGACTTCCAGTTGGGATGGGACGCCGATCCGGAAGAAGAAAAGAAGCCGGAAAACGTATTGCCGCGCATCAAGGCCATGCTGGGCGACGAGCGGGAATTCGAACTGGAATGGGTCAGCGTGTACACCTTCCAGTGCCGGCGCATCGGCGGTCATCACCACGTCGGCGATGAGGAAACGGTCC